>CAZSQY010000025.1:0-11372 GCA_964609285.1 uncultured Pseudomonadales bacterium | reverse complement strand
ATCATGACATTTAAAATTGTGTCATTCAAAAAATTGCGCAAAACTAGAAAACTAACCAGACCGGCAATTGGTTCCGTAATACCCGATAGAAATGAATAATAAAAAGCTTTGCTCTTGCTTTTGGTAGCATAATAAATCGGCATTGCCACCGCCACTCCCTCAGGAATATTATGCAGCGCTATAGCCACTGCCATCGCTATACCCAACCTTTGATCAGCTAATGAGGAAAAGAAAACCGCGATACCCTCGGGAAAATTATGAATTGCAATACCTAAAGCAACCAAAACGCCACATTTTTTTAACCTTTGCTGCTTATTGAGATCAGCTGTAGAACAACCTTTTTCCGCTTTATATGAATGAGGCACAACAGTATCTAATAAAAAGATAAGCAAGATGCCTAAAAAGAATGACAAAATAGCTGAAGAATAGCCCAAGTTTTCTATACTTTCAAATAGCAGTTCAGTCAAAGAAATAAAAATCATTACGCCGGCAGCAAAACCCATGGCTATATTTAAATAATCGTCCTTAGGTTTTTTGATGAAAAAAATAATTAAACTGCCTAGCAGGGTTGAAAGTCCTGCCAATAAGGTCAAGATCAAAGCAAAAATCATACAACGAAACATTATAAAGGCAATGAAGCACAATACAAAGACTGCTTTTATTATGGGTTTTAGTCAAAAAGTAACAAAAGCCATGAAACAACTACAAATCTAAAAGACTTGATCTGAAGCGAATAATTTTATCATCATTGGGCCGCACCCTGCCCCGCCCATCTCTATTATTAGTGGCTGCATAAATCCAGTCTTGACCATCGTAGTGCACTGCACGCATGCGGCCGTATTCATCCGGAAAATTACGCTCTAAATTCAATAAATCCTCTCCGGAAATTTGGGCACTATACAAAGCCGAGCCGCGCAAACCGGCAAACAGCAGAGTGTTGTTAATAATCTCAATTCCGGATGGAGCCCAGGTGTCATCAGTGCCGGAATGTATGACCGGGCTGATCATTTCCTGTTGTGTTTCATCGCCGGTAATCTCGGGCCAGCCGTAATTATTGCCGGGCTCGATTAAGTTAATTTCATCCCGACCGCTGGGACCGTGCTCACTGGCCCACAACCGGCCGTCTGCGTCCCAAGTCAAACCCTGAGGATTACGGTGACCATAAGAATAAACCGGGCTGTTATAAGGATTTTCCGCAGGAACAGTGCCGTCTGTATTCAAGCGCAAAATCTTACCGGCCAAAGAGTCGAGATCCTGTGCTAGACCGGCTTGACTAGCATCGCCGGTAGTAATGTAAAGCAAGCCGTCCGGTCCAAAAGCCATGCGGCCGCCATCGTGGTTCTGAGCCCCCGGAATATTGCTAATAATCTCTTGTTTGTCGCTTAACTGATTATTATCCATATCATAAACATAACGCTCCACGCGGTTAATAAGCCCGTCTTCTGTTCTAGTTGTTAGATACAAATACAACCAGCCATTTTGTTCAAACTCCGGATGCAGGGCTAAACCCAGCAGCCCACCCTCACCAACATGCTCAACCCCCTCGATTTCAATCTGCTCTTGGCTATCAGCATCGATTCGCAATAACTGACCCGGCCGCTGTGTAACCAACAAAGAATCATCGGGCAAAAACACAATTTCCCAGGGTATATTTAAATTATCAGCAAAGATTTCTACTTGCCCGGAATCTTGGCTATCAGTTACAGCTTCATCAGAGACAGAATTTACTTCTAAATCCTGCTGTCTAATCCCGGTTTCGACTTGGCTAGGACGCGGCGCAAACATTAATGAAATCATGCTCGCTCTCATCAAAAAAATTCCCAGACCAACTAACAACAACACAATTAGACTGATTAATACAAGATTGCTAGTTTTCATAAATCCTCCTGGTTAATTTTTTATTCATTTTCCAGTTTAAAAATTTCTAAACTTTTACACTCAAGTCAGCTGCCTTCAGCCGAAAAGCATTAATCACCACAATTACTGATGAGAGACTCATTAATAAGGCACCGACATCCGGTCTCAAAACAAAGCCTAAAGGCACAAAGAGACCGGCCGCAGCCGGAATGGCCACAATGTTATAGCCTAAAGCCCACCATAAATTTTGTTTCATCTTTTTGAAAATCTTGCGCGCCAGCACTATCAGTGTCACTACCCGCTGAGGATTATTAGTTGTGAGCACCACATCTCCGGCCTCAACGGCCACATCAGTCCCAGCCCCAATCGCCACACCCACATCTGCCTGAGTAAGAGCCGGAGCATCGTTAACACCATCGCCGGTCATTATGACCTGATGACCTTCAGCTTGCAGCTGCTTCACAATCTGATATTTTTTCTCGGGCTTAACCTCAGCAAAAAATTTATCAATCTTTAATTGCTGAGCCACGCCCGCCGCCACCTCCTGACTGTCACCGGTAATCAGAGCCACCTTAATTCCCAGCTGGTGCAGCTGCTTGATCGCCTCAAAAGACTCAGGTTTAATTTGATCACTTAACACCAGCACACCCAGCAGTTGATCTTGAGTCATTAAAAATGATAAAGTCTTACCTTGTTTTGCCAATTGATTGATCTCGGATTTGATTGGCGATTTTATCAAGTTTTTCTCTTTGACTAAATCTAAATTACCTAAATAATAAAACTTTTGACCAATTTTGCCCTGAATACCTTGGCCGGGCAGGTCTTTAAACTTATCCACTTTTTTCAAATCTAAATCCTGCTCTTGAGCCTCTTTGACAACGGCTTCAGCCAAGACATGAGCTGATTGCATCTCTAAACTGGCGGCTAAAGCTAAAATTTGCTGCGAAGACAGCTTAGAAAATGATTTGATCTGATCCAAACCAAACTCACCCTCGGTCAGAGTACCTGTCTTATCAAACAACACATAATCAACATCTTGAATTTGCTCCAGTTTTGCCAGATCTTTAATAAACAAACCCTGTTTAACCGCTAACTGAGTGCCGATGGTGGTCACAGCCGGAATGGCTAAACCCAAAGCGTGCGGGCAGGTGATAACTAAAACTGTGATGGCTAGGGTGATAGCAAAAACAAAACTCTGACCCAGCAAAAAATACCAAACCAGCAGCGTGCTTAAGGCGATGACAAGTGAAATAAAAGTCAGCCAGCGAGCAGCTCTATCGGCCAGCCTCTGAGATTTAGGTTTAGTCTCTTGAGCCCGAGCAATCAACTGCTGCATTTGGCCCACTGTTGAATTCTGACCGACTTCGGTCAACTCAAGCCGCACTGAACCTTGCTGAGCAATTGATCCAGCCGCCACTTCATCTCCCACCTTTTTAAAGACAGGCTGGGATTCACCAGTTAAATGAGCTTGATCAAAATATGATTGGCCTTGAATTATCTCGCCATCAGCCGGAACTTTTTCTCCGGGTTTGACCACTACCGTCTGACCAGCCTTAAGCTCGTCTATTGCTACTGCCATGATCTCACCATCCTTGAGTAAATTGGCTGTTTGTGGCAAAAGCTTAGTTACCTCTTCCAACGCATCTCCGGCGGCAGTGGATGATTTGGCTTCTAAGTAATGACCAAACAGCAAAACCCAAATCAAAGTTGAGATCTCTAAATAAAAATCAGCCTCAAGGGCTGGTACAAAAGTGGCTATTGCTGAAAATAAATAGCCTGATCCGACTGCAATTGAAACCAAAGTCATCATGCCGTATTGCCGATGTTTAATTTCGTGGGCAGCATGTTGAAAAAAAATCAACCCAAAGTAAAAAATGGCCGTAGCCAAAGCAAACTGCAGCCAGCTAATTAAACTGGTTTGAGGCAAACCCAATAAATCCAGACTAAAATTTGTTGTAAGAACTAATGGGACTAGCAGCATTGTAACTGCCCAAAAACGACGTAGAAACATTTGTTCGTGATTGTGATTCATGGTTAAAAATTATTGTTATATCTTTTATTTTTTGATTGCTTGATATCTTTAATTTTAACGCAATTAATATAGCTGTCTGTAACTGCGATTACTCCAATTTAGCTGCAGCAAATCTAAGAATCACAGGCACTTCTCTTTAGAACTAGCCCTGTCTTATATCTGTCTTATAATAGTGGTTGTTATATTTAATATTTTAATAGCTCCGATGATGGCAACTATATTCTGGATTTTTGTTTTGCTGATATTAATTGTGGCCGTGATTGTTTTAAGCCAAGTCTTTTTTTCGCTGCTGACAATGAGCTTGTTTCATGGTGCTTATTTTGCCGGCACCAGTGATGAGCGTTTAAAAAATATTCTTAAGCTGGCACAGGTTAAACCCGGACAAAAAACCATTGACCTTGGTTCCGGAGACGGCCGGGTTGTTTTAGCTTGCGCTCAAGCCGGGGCCCAAGCCACCGGGGTTGAACTAAATCCGTGGCTGGTTTTTAAATCGCGCCGCCTAATTAAACAGGCTAATCTCGACCATCAAGCTGCAATTTTGCATCAAGACATGTGGAACCATGATTTATCTTCCTATGACCTAGTCACCGTATATGGTATTGGCTATATCATGGCTGATCTTGAAAAGAAACTTAAGGCCGAACTCAAACCGGGCTCCAAAGTTATTTCTGTTTATTTTAAGCTGCCCAACCAAAAACCTGAAAAAACCTTAAGTGAGGTTTATTTGTATCGATTTTAAAACCTCATTTTAAATTTATAAGCTTTTTATTCTCCAATTTTTCCTATGATTTGTTTGCACTAACTGCTGTGTAAGAAATTTCACAGCGAACTCTTTTTATTTGTTACAAACTAATCATTGATGTCAAAACTAATAACTATAACTAACTCTATTAAAACCGATTAAGGTAAGAATTTTATAAGAAAACCTTATAAAAATAATTAAAAAAATCTAAGCCATGAAACTAAAAAAACAAGAGCTAATACAGTTGACCAACTCTTACTTGATTCTTGCTCTATTAAAATTATTCTCTGATATATCAGTCTCATATTAAATAATTACTAAAACGAAATTAAAAATATGCAAACACAAAATTCGATCTTCATCAGTCACTTGCAGCCACAATTGAAGCCATTTCTTAGGCTCGAACCAACTAGACTCTTCAAAGCTTTTCTTCTTTTATTTGCCCATAATTGGGAAATTAATAACTATACGTCTTATGACGTGAAAGGAGATAGTAGCTATGAAAAAACTAGCTATTCTAACTCTTAGTGCCGCCTTTTTAGTTTTAGCACGCAGCGGCGTCAGTGCCTATGGAAATTACGACTGGAACAATTGGGGGGATTCCAATGATCCTGAAATCAAGAATGAGGCTGAAATCAGCCAAACCATTCAAGCTACCAGTCATACCGGCAGCAACAGCCAAGACGACTGGGCCGAAGGCAGCATGATTAAATTCGGCAAGGTTGAAGCTGGTGCTTGGGGCGACCGTCTGATGACTACAGGAACAGCTCTGAGTCAGGTGGATGTAGAGAACCACGCCAACATCAATGAAGGAGTAATGGCCACAAGCTCTAATGGTTTTGGTCCATTGTTCATGATGGGTTCTCAGTCGAGTGGCACCTCTGTCAAAAACTCAGCTGACATCTATCAAAGCATTTCAGCTAGTGCTTACAGCGGCTACAACACTCAGGATGATGGGGCCAAACTGAGTAAAGCCATGTTCAGTCGAGTTGAGGCTGGCGGTGGTGACAGAACTATGCGGACAGGGGATGCATCCAGTTTAGTTTTCAGCGTCAATCGGGTTAATTACAACCTAGAGTAAGACGTTGAAGTCAAGAGAGAGGGGCGCCAGCCCCTCTCTCTCCACAACCTTATTAAAGCATACAAACAATAAAAAACCAACTCTTTTAAGACTGAATGAAAAATGAAAAAAAGATTATTTTTTAAAACTGTCAGCTCCTTTTTGATTATCAATCTCATCTTCTTCTCAAGTCATTATTGGATGTGGGCAGGACCTATTAACGTAGACGTGTACGCTTCCTCTCAAGAAGTAGAGACTGAAGGCGCAGTAGTTAACTCGGAAGAAACTGAGGTTGCTGCAGCAGATGAAGAAGCGGATGAAAATCTAGAGATCGAGCCAGAAAAAGAAAGCCAAAAAGATGATCAAGAAGAAAACGAAGAAAAAGGCGAAGATCAAGTTGACGAAGAAGAGCAAGAGCAGCAACCACAAGATAGCTCTGACCCAGAGTCTGAAACGGAAAATTCCGCAGAGTCAGGTGAAGAGGATCAAGCAACAGATGATAACAAAGAAATCCAAACAACGGCTGAAGAAGTTCAAACAATAGATAAAGAGCAACAAACAGCTGAAACTAATACAGATGATGATGAGACAAATGACGAAGCAGGCAGCGATGCAGATACCACTTCTACTTCATCTGATGAAAATTCCGATGCCGGTGACGATAATCAAGATGAATCACCCATTGCCACTGAGTCTGCTGAACTGAATCAAGATAGCCCTGAATCCGAATCTGATTCAAATCAGACAGAAACTACAGAAACTAAAGAAGGTGATTTGCCTGATGAGTTAACTGATCAAGAACTCATATCAGAGACGTCAACCACTGCTGCATCCCTTGATCAAGAAGTAGAAAACGACGAAAAAGAAATCGAAGAAGAAACACAGAATACTCTAACTACTCAAAATGAAAACGAAGCTGAAGAAAATACAGAGGAAGAACCTGACAACTCGGCAATTATTGACACCACTGTTGAAGGTACTAGCGACAGCGGCCACAACACTTCTCAGGGTGAAGGTGAAGCAGAGATTGAAACAGGCGATGCTTCCAGCCTAGCCAACATTCTCAACCAAGCCAACCTGGAGCTAAACCGAACGATTTTAGAAGTTTTATTTATTGAAGCCGGCGGTGACTATCAAGAAGACATTGACTTAAATCAACTCTGGACCTATTTAAACGAACTGGAGTTAACTCAAACTCAGCTCATGGATGAATCCGATTCAAACATAGCAAAGATTGAGCAGGAAATGATCAATGACACCAGCAGCCTAGCCATCGTTGACACCGACATCAACCTTAGTGCTAACACCGGCTCTAATCAGCTCAGTTCTGAGGAAAATGGCACTGTTTTAACCGGCGACGCCACTACTCTAGCCAACCTGATCAACCTTATCAACCTGCAAATCAACGATTCAATTCTTCTTCTAGGCACAATAAATATCAATGAAGATTATACCGGCAACATTATTTTGCCCAGACCGGAAAAACTAGCTCAGTGGCTGGGCGATGATTTTGATTTCAACAGCTTAGAAGACCTTAATCTCAGCTCTCAGCCATCAATTGAAAACAGTGTTGAGATCAATCAAGAAATTAACGCTGTAACTAATACCGGACACAACGAGCAAACAAACAGTACAGGCGATGCAGTCAATCACACGGGTGATGCCGACACCACCATCAATAGTCTTAATTTATTGAATAATTCTTACTCTTTAAGTGGTTGGTATTATCTGTTACTTAATAACTGGGATTTATGGAGTGGCCAGAGTAATTTGCAAGCCGATTCTCTGCCTTGGTTAGTATTGGGTTCTCCTCAAGCCAACACTAATCCCAATGATCAAGATCCTAATCCAGGTTCCATAACTCAAACCACCAATCAGGCAGAAATCAATACCAAAATTAATCTAGAGGCTAACACCGGCAATAACCAAATGCAGACGGGACAAGGCGGCACCATTGAAACCGGTGATGCCAAAGCCGGCGCCAATTTAACCAATATTGTTAATTCAAACTTTAATCAAACCCGTTGGTTTATGAGCTGGATAAATATTATGCAAAGCTGGAACGGCAATCTTATTTTTGCCTATCCCGATCTGGAAGTAAAACTTCAGGCTACCCCGATTAGCTACAATCAAGATAACAGCAAAGTCCGCTATCAAATTATGCTCGGACAAGCTAATCTCGGTCACGATTCAGCCACTAACAGCCGCCTAAATTTAGACCTTCCTTCTCAAGGGAAAATAATTAGTGTCTCTCCCAGTGCCAATAATCACAGCAACCGCTCACTTCTGTGGTCAACTTCAAGTTTAGCCACTAATCAAGCCAGCTTTTATGAAATCATCATGGAATTTGATTTACCGGACAATAACGATCGAGTTGAACTCAGCGCCAAAGCCAGCACTAGTACTTCTGACCCTGAACTTAACCGCACTAACAACCAAACCAGTGTAAAAATCATTTTAGAAAATATCGCTGCTGTGCAAACTGACAACGACGAGGGAGAAACTTTGATTGAACTGGAATCTGATCGCAATCTCAAAGAGCCACAACTAAGCCTCACTGCTCAAAATAATGTTGGCAGCCATGTGTATCTAGGTGACACTATTATTTTTGAGCTGAGTTTGCAAAACCAAGGGGCCGGAGACAGCTACGACACACTTGTCATGCATGATCTACTTGACGCCAGGGGCAACTTGTTGGGACGGATTAGTTTTGACGCTGGTCATATTCCGGCCGGTAGAAAACTGAATTTAAGTTTTGAGTTTACAGTTAACGGCGGCTCTCAATTAGCAGATGGAGTCTATTCCACTGCTAGTCAGGCATTCGGAGCTGCTGAAAACGGTGAGTGGTTTGAATCGAATCAAGCTTTGACTAACTTTAGACTGGTTGTACCAAGCAGCGGCGGGCTGATCGAAACCAGTTCTTCGTCTAACGAACAAGTCCAATCTGAAATACCAAAACGGCCGCAAGTTTTAGGGGTGAGTGATATGAATGATGATGCTGATACATGGCTATGGTATAACTGGCTCATCTTGATCGTGGGTCTGGGCTTAATAACTCTTGGTTCTAAGATTTGGGTACAGCAGCGCAGAGTCCTGCTCGGGTTAAATTCTTAACCCGGGAATAGTGTACAATTATTTCTGCAGTGAAAAAATATGTTTTTACCAATCAACGCTGGTTGGCAGCTAGTCTAGCTTTAGTGATTGTGGCTGTTTCTGCAATCGCTTCTTATGTTTTTTTCTCAAAAAAACTACCTGCCGCTGAAACCCAAGCTACAGAAAATATTTTAGAACCAACCAAGCTAGATATAGACGCCCAACCTCCTGAGGAACTAAAAACTGTCAGCTTTTTATTACTGGGCTATGGCGGTGCCGGCCACCAAGGAGGCTATTTAGCTGATGTAATTCAACTAGTTCATATCAATTTTGATACTGCTCAAGTCGCTTTAATCTCTATTCCCCGCGATTTATGGGTGAAGCTGCCTAACGGCCAACAAGCTAAAATCAACCAAGCTTTAACCTTGGGCAATAACCCCAACCAGCTTATCCAAAGCGGTGGAGAAGTGGCTAAGCAAATGGCCGGAATAGTTACCGGTTTGCCGGTCAATTATTTTATAGGCATTGATTTTGTTGGCTTCCAGAGACTGATCGGAGGAAATTTAAGAGGCATTGAGGTTAATGTCTCAGAAACCCTAGATGATCCCTGGTATCCAATTTCTGGCGAGGAGTTAAACCCTTGTGGTAAGTCTCCGGAAGAAGTGGCCGAGCTCACTGCTCAATATTCCGGATTCGAGCTTGAAAGACAGTTTGAGTGCCGCTATGAACATCTCTATTTTGAACCGGGCCTAACTCGCATGGAAGGCGGAGATGCTTTAAAGTATGTTCGTTCGCGGCATGGCTCAGCTGCCGGTGACTTTTCGCGCAGTCAACGACAACATGAAGTTTTGGAGGGAATTAAAACAAAAGCTCTCAGCTTAGAGGCTCTGAATGACGCCCCAGCCTTTTTCCAAGCAGCTTCCCAACATGTGACCACTGATTTAGATCTGGAAGTAGTCCAATATCTGACCCCGGCCATCAAAGCGGCCAATGATTTCCAAGTTAACAAAATTATTTTAAGTACACAAAACGTATTCACCAGCGGGCAATCTCCCAATGGTCAATCGATTTTATTGCCTAAACAGGGTTTAGGACAGTGGCAGCAAGTACACGAATTTATCCAAGCAGAATTAAATTAAATTTTAATCTTAGAAGTAAAACAGCCCCCTACTAATGTAGAGGGGCTGTGCAATTAGTTGCTCTGCCACTATTCGTTTAAACTTAATTATCCATGACAAAACCTCTTTGCTTATGCATGCCTTGTCTGCCCATACTCGATGAGTGCCCCTGTCCTTGACCAAAGTATGTCACTTCTACTCCATTTTCCTCAGCCCACTGCGCTAATTCCTGTTTTTTGTCTTGAGAGGCCTGCTTTCTTTCCTCAAGTGTTAAATCCTCAGCGCTAGCCAGTTCCTTCTGCCAACGATTACGGATTTCTTCGTGCTTTTGTATGATCAACTGCCTTTGGTCTTCAGTGATCTCACCATTAGTCACCGCCTCAGAAAGTCGGGCCGCAAACCATTCTTGACTCTGGGTTTGATGCTCTTCCCTCACCTCATCCATCACAGCTTCAATCTCCGACTCTTCAATTCCAAATCGTTCCGACAACTTTTGAATAAAGCTGTCATGACTCCATCCCTGACCTTGAGCTAAAGCAGCATCAGCGCCATAAACTGATAATCCGGTGACTGTTAAAGCTACTAAAGAGATCATTAAATAATTTTTTAATTTGCTGTTCATAATTAATGCCTTTCAAAGTTTTATTAAATTCTTTGAGCCCTAATTGTTAATGAGTCTTGTAGTGAATCTTAGTTATCAGAAAGGCTCTATTCCTGATAGTGATTAGGTTGATTGTCAGGCTATTCCTTTCCTTTAATTTATAACTAGTATTAGTGTAAAAACTAAAGTTGAGAATTACTTGAGAATAATGTAGCCTGGAATTTTCAGGCTTTGGGTAGATCAAGAATAAATGTGGTGCCGTGGTCTAACTCACTTTCAACCCGGATCGAGCCACGATGAGCTTGAACAATTTTTTTAGCTAAAGATAAACCTAAACCATAACCGCCTGAATCTTTTTTGCCTCGGGCTGCATCGACTCTGTAAAATCGGTCAAAAATATGTTTTAAATGATGAGACGCGATACCCAAACCCTGATCTGTCACCCTCACTTCAATCTGATTTTTTCGCTCGCGTGCTTTAACTACAACCTGAGCCTTTTTAGGACTATACTTAATCGCATTGTCAAACAAAATTACAAAAAGCTCCACTAAAGCCGGCTCATCAGCCTTGATTTGTAAATCTTGATTCTTAACTTGAATTTTAAATTTAACATTATTTTTATCTGCCAGAGGTTGAACCTGCTTCAGGGCTTGTTGGACAACCGACTGCAAGCTTACGGGCTCCAGCTCAAAAACCTGTTGCTCAGCTTTAGCCAATTTTAAAAGACTATCAGTTAAAGCCTCCAGGCTTGATAAATCTTCCAAATTCTCCTGTAAAACATTTATAGAGCACTCTGGCAAATCATTATCCATCAAATTAACTTCCAATGAAGTTTTTAAGGCTGTGATGGGAGTGCGTAATTCATGAGC
>CAZSQY010000024.1:0-11713 GCA_964609285.1 uncultured Pseudomonadales bacterium | reverse complement strand
AGCAAATCGACAAATTTAAAGAAAATCAACAAAGTATTAAGGTTTTAGAAAGTAACCTTAAAGAACTAAAGCAAGACATCAACAACAAACAAAAACAACTAGAGAAAACTACAGAAAGCCTGGAAAAGGTACAAGAGCAGCTAGCTAAACAGGAAAAAGTGTGGCAACAGCTGGAACAGCTTCAACCGCAGCTGCATCAAGTTAAACAGGATTTGGCGCAAACCAGAAGTGACCAAACTATTGATACCTGGAAAAAGATTTTATTGGGCAGCAGCTCGATTTTAATTCTTTTAATCCTGGCTTATATTCTACATCCGGCCACAAGCCTAATTGTCTTTTTAGCTGCTGCCGGCTTAATCACCACATTGGCTGTAGTTAAATACTTTTTAGAACTACAAAAAAATCAAAAAGTGGAGATCAAACTAGAGCAGCTCAAACTTGATCTAGCTCAATATAAAATTAAAGGCAGCCGGCTGGAAGAACTTTTCCAACAAACAGAGGAGCTCAGACAAAAATTTGCTGCGCTCAAAGAAAAAAATATGCAGCTTAAGATGGAACAAAGCAGCTGTCGCGAAGATTTATCTATTTTAAAAGAAAAAAAGCTGACTCAAGTCCAACAAAAAATCGCCCAGCACCAACAAGAACTAGAACAGATTCAGCTTAGCTCTAAGGTCAAATCATGGCAAGAACTACAAAAAAAATGGGCAGCAAAACAAAAACTACAAACTAAAGCTCAAGAATTGGCTGCAGTTTTAGAAGAGAAACTGGGCAAAATTGAAGCCAAACCCAATCCTTTTCAACGACGTCTCAAAGCCAGCAAAAATAATGAGGCTAAAATCAATTTCTGGCAGCAAAAAATTGATCAGCTAACCCCAACAGAGGAGCTGAAAACATCGCAACAATATTCAACTCAACAAGAAAAAAAACTCACACAAGAAAAGGAAGCATTAAAGCAGCAACTAGAACAAAAGCGTCAATTATTGGTTGATTTTAAGCAGCAAGCTCATGACTTAGAACGTGAAATTAATGATGTTCTGGTAAACCGATCTGAACCACTTGTGTGTGACACCATGACCGATATTTATCAAGCAGAAAAAGAGCTGCGAGATTTTGTTGATCAGAACCGGCAATTACGCCAGGATGTACTAGATGTGATTGAAGTTTTAAATGAAATCAAACAACAAGAAAAACAAAAAGTAGGCGAGTTGTTTGGCCCGGACAGTAGTGTCAGTCAACACTTTGCTCACATTACCAATGATCGCTATAGTCAAGTTTTCTTTGACCAAAATGAAAATCAAATAAAAGTTGAGGGTGAAGATCAGCAAATTCTAAAACCAGAACAGCTATCAGCCGGCACTTATGATCAACTTTATTTTTCTATCCGTTTGGGGTTAGGCCAAAAACTGCTCAATGATCAAACCGGCTTTTTCATCATGGATGACCCTTTTTTAAAAGCTGATGAAAATCGACTTCACCAACAACTTGATATGTTGATTGAATTAGCTGAAGGCGGCTGGCAAATCATTTACTTTTCAGCTAAAAAAGAAGTCTGGGACTATATCGCCGCTAAAGTTGACCAGGTGATTGAAATCTAAGTTGTGAAATCTAAGTTGTTAACACTTTAATTCTAGTGCCTCACCCTAGATATTGGCAATGATTCAATGCTATAATCCCCATCTACCAACTTGAATAGAAACAAAAATTGTTATGACAAAAAAGACCAACAAAAAACAAAAAAAGTCAAAAAAAGAAACTAAGACAAAAGCCCAGTCTTCGAGCGAGAAGACTCAAAACCAACAAGCGCAAAAACAAGCTGCACAGCTCCAAGAAGTTATCGCAGAAAACCAATCTCTTGAAATTACATTGAGCTGGGACAAGATTGAGCCAGTTTATCACAAAGAGCTGCAAAAAGAGGCAAAGCAGCTCAAGCTTAAAGGATTTCGCAAAGGCAAAGTTCCGACTGAGTTGGCTGAAAAAAAAGTCAATCAAGAAAAACTGATGAATCTGGTTTTACAGGAATTGTTGCCAGAAGCTTACCAAAAAGCTTTAAAAAAAAGTCAGTATCAACCTTTAACGAGGCCGCAGTTTCAAGCCCTAAGTGTGAACAAAGGTAATGACTGGAAAATTAAGGCTATTTTTGCTGAAAAGCCGGAGATTGATTTAAAAAACTACAAGAAAGTAAGTAAGAAAGCGAAAGAAGAGGCTGAAAAAAAGATTGACGAGCAGGAAAAAGAACAGGCTGAGCAACAAAAAAAGACAAAATCTAAAAAAGATAACAAGGACGAAAAAAAGGGGGAGGGGAAAGAGAATCAAGAACTCAGCGATCAACAAAAACAGGATATTAAAGTTCAGACCATCTTTTCTAAATTGGTCCAGGAACTCAAACCGGAGGTCCCGGAAATGATTTTGCGCCAGAGTACAGAGCGCGAGTTGCAAAATCTAAAACAAAGAATGCAGCAACTCAATGTGAGCTTAGAAGATTATGCCCAGTCTCACAACATGACCATGGAGCAGCTTACTTCCCAGGTAGCTTTATCCAGTCTCAATCAATTACAAGTCGAGTTTCTATTAGGAGCCATTGCAGAACAAGAAAAAATTGAGGTCACAGACGAAGATGTTGAGCAAAGAATTAATCAGGTCGAAGACGAGCAGATGAAAGCCAAGATGACTCAAGATAAAAACTATCACAATTATTTAAAAAGCGTACTGCTAAAGCAAAAAGTTATTCAACATTTATTAGAGCTTTAGTTTAGGATTACAAAAAAACTGAGCGCTGCATCAAGCAGTATTCAATAAGTATAAACCTCGTTCTTGCGCCAAGTAGAACAATTCGGTATGATTGACTAAACTAGGCCATTAGCCTATAATTATAGTTATAGGTTATTTACAATGGATTCATTTAAACAACAAGGCACTAGTCAAAGAAATTCTAATCAGTCTCAATACAACCCTTTTGCCAGGGCTTTAGCCGAGGCTGAGAAACGATCTACCGGACAAAAAAAATCTCCTAATAATACTTCCATTGATAACATTTCTGCTGGCACTGAGCAAAACTTATTTAATGCTCAACAGCACCTGGATCAAGGGAAAAATTTAGAACAACTGCAGCAAGAACAGGAACAAGAACTGAAAAAACGCCAAATGCGCGAAAAGCTGCATAAAATGGTTAATCCTGTAGAGCAGAGCGAAATCTTTAGCGCTAAAGAGGCCCAGCGTAAAAAAGAAATCGAGGAAGTAAGAAAAGAATTAAAAAAGTTAGCTGAAGAAATCGCTAAATTTTATCAAGAAGTTGATATTACCTTAACCCAAAATGTAGCTACCCCCGGACAAGAAGGTACTTATCATCAAAACTTTTTTGAAAAACTCAAACAGTTCATTATCATGCTGCGCCAAAAAGTACGCAGTGCCCGTACTTGGTCCAAACAAATGCAAGCAAAAAAGAAGAAGAAGGGTCCAAGAGCTGGTTTAAATTTTAAAGGTAACGAAGCCAAAGCGACGCATGACATGCTTCATCATGAGAGAAGCAATGCTTACAGCGGAGCTTAAACACTGTAAAATCGAGCATGAATCAGGAACAACTTCCTCAATCTGAGGAACAAGCACTCCGTAATAAATTTCCTGTTGGTCAAACTGTTGAATTGAATTGGGATATTTTATCTGACATTTTGTTCTATACTGGCAATAATGCTAAAGAGGAGTTAGAAAAAATTGTTAACTTCAGAAGTTTCAAGGCGGAAGTAATTGGCTATCGTCAAAATTTGATCTTAGTTAAAATTGTGCAAATACAAGAAGAAAAAAAATTGATAGTAGTTGAAGAGTGGTCAATAGACCCTGAATCAGATTTAGCCAACAAGCAAACTGGATCTAAATTTTTTAAATAATGGGTGCTTTGTAAGCAGTATCCTACTAACCCCTAAGCCTACTAACTGTGGGCAGTACTGGACTCGAACCAGTGACCTTCACAATGTCAATGTGACACTCTAACCAGCTGAGCTAACTGCCCGGATTCGCAATATTAATTCTACGAATCACTGTTAAACAGAAATATATTATAACTCGATAACTCCTGCTACACAATCAAGAATTGAATGGTATAATTGCTGTTCAACAAAATTAAAAAGATTAATTAACAAATTACTAAACATATCAACAAAGTGAGCAGGAGACATAGAAACAGAATAGTTGCTAATAGCCGTATCAGGTATCCCAAGGTTAGGGTATTAGACGAAAAAGGAGACATGATTGATATCATGTCCTCCAAACAGGCCTATTTTAAAGCCAAAAATGAAGATAAAGACTTGGTTTTAATTACTCATCAAGCCAAGCCGCCTGTGGTCAAAATTATTGAGTTGAATAAATATAAGTATCAGCAACAGCAAAAACAGGCCAAAGCCAGAAAAAAGAATCGCTCGCAAGATTTGAAAGAAGTAAGATTAACCATGTTTATGGGTGAGGGTGATTTGAAGTCAAGGATCAACATGATTCAACGATTTTTAAAAGACGGAGATAAGGTAAGGCTCAGTCTACAATTTAGAGGCAGACAAATTACAAAAAAAGAGTTTGCTTACGAGTTATTTGACAAAGTAATTGAACAAATGCAAGAAGAGGAGTTGGGCAAAGTTGAGATTAAGCCTAAAATCCAGGGAAGAAAAATGATTGCTCAACTTACACCTCTAAAATAATGGAAAATACTCAAAGTTGAAAATAGAAAACAGATAACCAAAACTCATTATGAAAAAATTTAAGCAAAAAACCAGACAGGGAGTCAAAAAGCGTTTCAAAATTACTGCTACCGGTAAAGTGCTGCGTCGTGTACAAAATTCCCGTCACTTACGCCGAAAAAAAAGCAAAAAGGCCCGCCGCAAATACCGTGGTTACGTTGAGGTAACTGGCAAACAAGCAAAAAAAATTAAACAAATGTTAGGCATAGCTTAAGCTGAATGACTACATAAAACAGCTACAGAAAGGATCATTCTATGGCAAGAAGTAAAACTAGCACCGTTAGAAGAAAAAAGCATAAAAAGATTTTAAAGCAAGCCAAAGGTTACAGAGGTGCAAATAGCCGGCTGATTAAACGTGCTAAAGAAGCTGTCTTACACGCTGGCCAATATGCGTATGCGGGCCGCAAGCTACGCAAGCGAGATATGCGTAAGTTATGGATTATGCGAATCAACGCCGGATTGCAAACCATTGAAGCAGATTTAAACTACTCACGTTTCATTCATGCCTTAAAAGAGAACAAGGTTGAGCTCAATCGCAAGATGTTGGCTGATTTAGTAGTGAATGATGTGGATGCTTTTAAGGCAATTGTAGAAAAAGTTAGTTAATTTTTTCTGCATGAATCAGAATTATGCAAAATCCAGCACATTTTTGTTTAGCTGCTCCAAAAAGGCGGGTGAATAAATAAGTTTTAATTAAAAACAGCAACTAACACCCGCCGCGACCGGCGGGTTTTTTAATAAATTCGCAAATTAATAATATATTTGTGCTCATTTCTGAGGGGCAAGCCTGCCTGCCGGTAGGCAGGCTCCCCTGTGACAATTGTTGATTGTCACACTAAGGGGAATCCCCTTGGAAGCCTATTCTGATTATTCCCCGCGATCCCGATAAACGGAAACAGGGTATAATCAGAATGAAAAATAAATCAGTTATAATAACTTAAACTTTATGCCAGACACTTCCATCCCGGACCAACCCGACCAAGCAAACCAACCAGC
Organism: uncultured Pseudomonadales bacterium; assembly: GCA_964609285.1. Lineage (GTDB taxonomy): Bacteria > Patescibacteriota > Microgenomatia > UBA1400 > PJMF01 > CAZSQY01. Next base: position 5,996 of record CAZSQY010000024.1, on the reverse strand, counting down.
CATCTCTTCTCAGCTACAGGCCTTTATTGACCAAGCTGATCAAATCAAAAAACAGCTGCCGGAGGAGGCTCTGAATCAAGAGGAGCTGCAGCAAAAATATTTAGGCAAAAATGGTCTATTTAAAAAACTGGCAGAAAAAATTACTGATCTGGACGATCAAGAAAAACGCCAAGCCGGGCAAATTTTAAATCATCTTAAAGAGAGAATTAAAAACTACATCCAAGAATTAACCGACGATAGTAAAGAGCCGCTCAGCCAGCGCGACCTGATTGACTTAACCCTCCCGGGCAAAAAGCCATCTGTAGGGCATGTGCATCCGATTTCCCAAGCTATGGAAGAAATTACCCGTATTTTTGAAAAAATTGGCTTTGTGCGGGTGCGTTATCCTGAGGTTGACTGGGACTGGTATGCTTTTGAAAGTTTAAACATGCCGCAAGAACATCCGGCCAGAGATGAATGGGAAACTTTTTTTGTGGATCAAGCGGTTGATGAAGAAAAAGGTAAAGTAGTTTTAACTCCTCATACATCCAATGGGCAAGTCAGAGAAATGGAACGCGTCAATCAAGAATTTGGCGGCCCTCCAATTCGCATGATCAATATTGCCCGCTGCTACCGCCGCCAGCAGGACGTAACTCACACCCAAATGTTTCATCAATTTGAAGGCTTGGTGGTAGATACAGATATCAACATTCAGCATCTCAAGGGAACGATTGATTATTTCGCCCGCGAGTTCTACGGACCAAAAGCAAAAAGCCGCATCCGTCCTTTTCATTTTAAGTTTACAGAACCATCGTTTGAAGTCGATTTTAGCTGCCACTTGTGCGGCGGAACCGGCTATTTAGAAACAGAGCAGGGCAGAGAAAAATGCCGTTTTTGCAAATCCGGCTGGCATGAAGTGGGCGGAGCGGGTATGGTTCATCCCAATGTGTTGCGAGCCGGAGGAATTGATCCAGAAAAATATCGAGGTTTTGCTTTTGGCTGGGGCATAGAGCGCACCTACACTTTGAGAAAAGGCTTGAATATTGATGATATTAGATTACTGTATAGTGCTAACTTAAATTTCCTGCAGCAATTTTAAACTTACTAAATTCAGAACCAAAAATTTAAAAATAGCTTATTTATTTACAATCAGACTCAATCATATGAACATCCTTATTCCGCACAAATGGCTGCTTGATCACTTAAAAACCAAAGCCAAACCACAAGAAATTCAAAAATATTTATCACTATCCGGCCCCAGTGTGGAAAGCATTGATGAAGTAGAAGGAGATCAAGTTTACGACGTTGAGATCACTACCAACCGAGTAGATGCCATGAGCGTGCGCGGCGTCGCTCGCGAAGCCAGCGTCATTTTAAACCGCTATGGGATTAAAACCAGTCTTAAAGATTTAAGCTTACCGGAAACACTTAAGCCCGAAGTGGAGGAGCTGCCCTTGCCCCAAATCAATAATAATCCTGAACTGTGCAACCGCATTTTGTCTGTAGTCTTAACTAATATCGAACATAGCGTCACTCCAAACTGGATGTCTCAGCGTTTAACTCAAGCCGGTTTCCAAGTCCACGACAGTGTGATTGATATCACCAATTACATCACTCATGATCTAGGCCACCCCTGTCATGCTTTTGATTATGACAAAATCATGGATTTAGGCGGAGTGATAAATGTTGCTGAAGCCAAGGCCGGCCGACCGTTTGAAACTTTAGACGGCGCTAAATACGAAACCGTAGGTGGAGAGATCGTCTTTACCAATGATGTTGGCACCATTATTGATTTACCCGCTATTATTGGCACTAAAAATAGCAGCGTAGATGAAAATACAGATAAGATTTTACTTTGGATTGAAGATTTAGATGCCCAAAAAGTGCGTCAGGCCTCAATGCAGCATGCCATTCGGACCATTGCTGCCCAACTCAACGAAAAAGAAGTCGATCCTCATCTAGGTAAAAATGTCTTGATCAAAGCTGTAAAACTATATCAAAAGTTAACCAAGGCTAAAGTGGCCAGCGAGCTTTATGATGACTTTCCTAATCCAAGACAAGTAGAACCGGTTCAAATCAGCACTCAGACTATTGCTAATTATTTAGGCCTTGAGTTAGAGATAGAGCGTATTCAAGAAATTTTAACTCAATTGGGCTGTACTGTTGAAATAAATCGCAGCGAAAATAAAAGCGAGAGTTCAACCGAATTAATGATTACGCCTCCTACTTACCGGCCCGACATCCAGATCCCAGCCGACGTGGTCGAAGAAATTGCCCGCATTTATGGTTATCAAGAGTTACCCAGTGTTTTAATGTCAGGCCAACTGCCGGTTAATCCGCCACAAGAGGCAGGCTTTAATTCAGAGAATCAAATAAAAAACTTTTTAGCCAATATTGGCTGGCAAGAAGTTTATACATTATCTTTAGTCAGTGCAGAACAAGCTAACTGGGGTGGCCTTAAAGCTGAAAATCACTTAAAGCTAGCCAATCCTTTGTTAGAAGACAGTGTATATTTGCGCCGCAGTTTAATTCCTTCCCTGGAAGCTGCTTTGCAAGAAAACCCGCAGGCAGAAAAGTTGTCTGTTTTTGAATTGGCTGCTGTTTTCCATCCTAGAGAAGCGGAGCTGCCGGACCAACCGATGAAACTCGGCATGTTGTCGCGCAAAGAGTATCGAGAAGTGCGCGGTGATTTAGAAGCCCTATTGGCTCAATTTTATTTAGATGATATTAAAATTAAGCCAGAAGAATTAACAGACCAAGAAACCAATAGGGGCTATCAACAAAAAGCCAGCATTCTGACTAAAATTAAGGGAGAAGAGCACTATTTGGGCTTTGCCTTTGTTTTACCCAATCAGAAAGTGGGCTTTGAGCTGGATTGTGCCATGCTGATAAAACTAGCTCGCAAATATCCGGAATATCAAGCCCCAGCCAAAACTTCCCCAATCATTGAAGATTTAACCTTTACTTTAACGCCCGACACGCCAGTCGGTCGAGTGATTGATCAAATCCTGGCTACAAACGAGTTGGTGCGGTCGGTTGAGCTGAAAGATATTTATCAACAAAACCATACTTTTACTATTAAATATCAGGCTCTAGAAAATAATTTGAGCACAGAAGATGTGGCTCCAATTCGTGAAACAATTGTTGAGCGAGTAGAGGATAAGTTTAATGCCAAGCTGGTGGGGCAGGTGTAAACAGTTTTATGCTAAGACCGTGTTCTACGGTAAAATAAACCTGTGTCACAAATCTTATTATCTTTACTCATCTTCGCCATTCCCTTAAATCTATTTTTAAAACTAAGCTTGGCCAGCGCTTATGTCGATGGATTGTTAATCGACTATTTAATTCCTAAATTATATTTATCTGACATAATTTTGTGGGCTTTATTATTAAATTGGCTAAAACTAGCGCTGCAAAAACAGCACTTAAACTTAAAAAGTATTTTTTTGCAACTTCAACAACATCACTGGGGGGTGATTCTGATTGGCTTGCTAATCACACGCCAACTTTTCACTTCTTATGCCTGGAGTGGAGTCTGGTTTAGCTTACAATTAGTTGAATCGGGTCTGCTGCTTTGGTTTCTTGTCAAAAATTCTGATTTGCTGAAAACTCAAATAACACGCGTCAGTCTTTTAATCACTTTAGCATCTCAATTTTTACTTGCCCTATATCAATTCATAACCCAGCAGCCATTATTACCATACCGATTTTTAGGTGAACCACGCTTTAAGCCTTACTACCTGCTTAGCCGTCACATTTTTTTAGGACAGGAAAAGATATTGCCGTACGCTGCCACTGCCCATCCTAACGTTCTAGCCGGCTTAGGAGTTATATTTTGTTTGATGATATGGACTGCAAATTGGCCAAAGCTCAAAAAAAATCAACGCAAAATCATACAAATTACAAGTTTGGTTGTATGCCTGGGATTAATTGGCCTTACTCAATCACTATCAGCTTTACTAACACTCGGATTAGGTTTATTGTTAAACAATTTAAGTCTGAATTTAAAACAGCTAAAAAAATGTCTAATAATCATCTTATTTTTAATTCCAATTGCCATTAACCTGATCCGTCCTATGTTTAGCCAGCATCCCTCTTTTGAAAGACGGGCTATTTTAAACCAGGCAACAATAAAATTATGGATCAATCAACCATTGTTAGGAACCGGCTTAAATCAATTTACCACCGTGCTAACAAACATCACGCGCTATCAAGATCTGAGAAACTTTATTCAACCTGCCCACCACGTTCCGCTTCTTTGGCTGGCTGAAACCGGATTGCTGGGAATAACTATGATAATTTGGATCTGGCGACAAATAAAAAATCGCGATAAAAAGAAAATCGTTCAAGCACTGTTGATTCTCAGCCCAATTCTAGCCCTGGATCATTATTTGCATAGCCTCCAAACGGGCAGACTGATGTTTATTTTATGGCTAAGTTGGTTTTTAACCAATCTTAATCAGTTTCATCCGGCTCAGAAGTTGGGGTAGGTTCTTCTTCTGGCGATGGTTCCGGAGTTGGCTCGGGTTTTTTAGTCGGTTTGGGTGTAGGGGTTGGTTCCGGTGCATCCCAAGGTTCACCACCGGTGCCAATACGAACTTTATCACTTTCGACTTTTTTATCATTGCGTGAATAAGCTACAGCCCACAATTCATGTTGTCCTGATTTGAGCTTGATCTTACCCTCATATTCATCATCTTTAATTTCCTCTCTTAAATCACCATCAACCCAGAGCTGAATTTTTTCAATACCATGATTACTGCCGGCGCGAATACGGACTTCGATTTCTTCTTCGTCATAAGATTCCTTGTCTTTGGGCCGTTCTAAGCGCACCGAGACTTCATCCTCATCGCCGCAATACTCAGTCGGCACATCATAGCGGGAATCATCTTGCGAATCGATCCACTGCTGAATGCCTTCCATCCAGCGGTTAACTCCGTCCTCACTAATCGGATCATCTCGACGCAGATCAATCACCTCACGGGTTTCATAGTCACCACGGGCAATACGCGCTTCTGTAGCTAATTTATTTTCGCCTTTACAAACTTTGACTTTTTTATGAATTGAATCAGGTAGAGAAGGTAAGGTGCCGCGAATAGCATAATCAGTGCGGCTAGAAAAATCATCATGAGCTGGATAGCCGGAAATTGAATCCACTTCCACTTGCTCCACCTCATCCGGTTTTTCAAAAGGCGGCGCTCCATAGCCGGCTTCCAAAGCAGCCATAATAGTTTTTCTCCAAATAGGTGAAGCTCCGGTCACGCCTGAAGCAACTCTATTCATAGAAGTATTATCATTGTTCCCCACCCAGCTGCCCACGATTACTTCTTGGCTCCAGCCGATCGTCCAGTTATCGATCATGTCATTAGTAGTACCGGTCTTAACCGCAATTGGCCGGCCGGTATTTAACAGTGAGTTAGCGCCAAAGGCTAACAAGCGAGCGTTATTGTCAGATAAAATATTATTTATTAAAAACGCTTCACCTTCTGACATCACTTCAGGACCGGACACTGGCCGGTGCTCATAAATCTTTTTACCATCACGATCTTCTACACTTAAAATCGCCACTGGTTCAACTTTAGTTCCGCCGTTAGCAAAAGAGGAATAAGCGCTAACACTGTCGATTAACCGCACTTCGCCACCGCCCAAAGTTAAAGCCAAGCCAAAACGCTGCAGGTTTTCTTTAGTCGGGGCTAAAGTTTCAAAACCCATGCTGTAAGCCAAGTCTAGAAAGTCCTCGATACCAACCAGAGCCAAAGCTTTCACTGCCGGGATATTTAAGGAACTGCCCAAAGCATTTCTGACACTAACCGGTCCCTGAAAAGTGCCGTTATAATTGCGCGGTGTGTAATCACGATCATTTGCGTTTCGTTTAAAATTGGTCGGAGCATCCACTAACATTGAAGCAGGAGTATAACCTTGACGCAGCAAGGCCAAATAAGTCACGGGCTTAATCGACGAGCCGGGCTGCCGCAAACCTTCAGTCACAACATTAAACTGACCACCATTCTCATTAT
>CAZSQY010000023.1:1944-12651 GCA_964609285.1 uncultured Pseudomonadales bacterium | reverse complement strand
TTGCCATAAGCGGTGGGGTGGCGAGTGCCAACTATGGCAATCGGCAACTGTCGACACAGCTCAATGTTGCCTTTAACAAATAGTATGGGCGGCGGCTGGCTAATTTTTTTTAGCAAGGGCGGATACTGCGGTTCCTCCCAGCTCACCACCGAAACATGATTAGCTGTCAGCCGCCGCCAGCACTGATCAATTGTGTACTCTTTTTTAAACTTATTTATTGATTCAACAGTTTTTTTATTTAAACCTATTTTCTGCCAAACTTGATCCTGATTAACCCAAAACTCAGGCCAAACTGTTTGGGTTTGCTTCAAATAATTATAAATTTTGTAAAAATAAGCTGGTCCAATTCCATCAATGGCGAGCAAAGCTGCCCACTGTTTTTTATGTAATAACTGCGGCTGAGTTCGGTTCTTGTTTGAAGTTGTGTCTAATTTTCTATTCATCACCATTTTACTTTAACAACCTAAACTGACAGCAAACTGACATTTTAAAATTTTCTGCGGAGATTGCTCTAAAAAGACTACTCTAAAGAAAACTATTTTAAATAATCAAACAAAGTCTCAACAATCGGGGCTGCTTGAATAGACCCTTCCTTAAAAGGCTCGTTTTCATCACTTTCCACCAGCACAGCTACGACTAAAGTTTGTGGGAAACCATGCTGCTCAATATTGCTTAACCAAGTCTGCAACTGCTCTTGAGTTAAATAAGGATCTGAATATTGACCTGATTCAATCTGCTGCAAACGAGTTTGTAAAGATTGAATAATCTGCTCCGTATCAACCTTAGTCGCTGCTACAAACCAACCGTGTGTCTTGCGAAAACCTTTTTCATCCTCTGGTCCAAACTCGCTAGTGCCAGTCTTACACCCCACACCCCCAGCCTCGATTTGACTAAACCCTCCTCCGCTCTCATTTAAATCTTGATTAAACTTAAATAAAGGATACCCAGTTCCGCCGGTGCTACAAGCTCTCACCATACCCTGTAAAATTAAATCTAAAGTATTTTCATCTAATCCTAAATTTTGACAATGATCAGTGGTCTCAGGTTTTAACAAGCGGGGATGGCATAACTCCCCGTGATTGGCTAAAGATTGAATAAGCTGAGCAGCTTGGAGTGGAGTTACCAGCATGTCCCCTTGGCCAATGCCAAAGTGGTAAGTATTGCCCAAAAACCAACGCTCGCCAAAAGTTTTTTCCTTCCAGGCCGGGTCAGGGACTAAACCGGCAGCTTCTCCCGGCAGCTCAATGCCTGTCTGCTTTTCAAAACCAAAATCTCGCGCCTGTTTTGCAATCTCATCAGGCCCAGTCCATTCTGCAGCCTTATAAAAATAAATATCATTACTACGAGCAATAGCCCGCAGCAAAGCAATTTCGCCGTCGGTGCCGCCTCGCTGCGTATAATACCAGTTAGCGTATTCATAATCCCCTACTTTTAAAATACCCTCATCTAAAACTGTTTTATATTGATCTATAGCTTCAGTTTCCAAGCCGGCTGCAGCAGTAACCAGCTTAAAAACCGATCCGGGAGGATATGTACCTGAGATGGCCCGATTAAAAAATACTTTACGCTCATCAGTGAAATAACGCCCTACATTAACTTGCCGCTGCTGTTCTAGATTTTGATCAGTGAGTGCATAACTTAAATCATTAGCATTAAAGCCCGGCTTACTGACCAAAGCCAAAACTTGACTTAAATCAGCATCAAGCACCACCACTGCTCCTTGGTATTGAGACAAAGCTTCATAGGCAATAGTGCTTAAATAAGGATCAAGATTAGTCTGGATATTTTGTCCTGGCTTTGGTGACTCTTCTTGAATCAGGCGCTGCTTTCTGCCTAAAGTATCAACCTCAAATAAACGATGTCCGTCTTTACCTCTTAAAATAGGATCGTATTCTTTTTCCAAACCAATCTTCCCTACCCAGTCATTCACTTTTAACTGATTATCAGCCAACAATGTCTCCTTATCTGCGGGAGAAGTATAACCAATCACATGACTTAAAGACCAGGGATACAAGTACCAGCGACGCAATTCATATGCAATTGAGTTGGGATTTTGAGCCATCAGGCGAATGGCCTCTTGGCTGTCAATGGGGCTACGCTGGCTATGCAAGACTTCATCATCAGTTGAAAAATAAAATTTTTTATTTTTAACCAAAGGTTGTTGGTAGCGGTCTAAAATTATCCCTCTTTCCGCCGGAATTTTTTGTTGAAAATAGCGATTACGGTCTGCCAACTCCTGATAATAATTACCTTGAACAATCTGCAGATGACCTAAGCGCAAAACCAAAACCACAAAAGCCCCGATAATTGGGCCTAACAATAATTTTAGCTTAAGATTTGAGTCAGTTATATTTTTCACAAATAGTTAAGTCTAAATAACCAAGCTTATTTCTGCTTAAATTTAAAAACTCGCATCCATAATACAATCAGCACATAACTAATCAATAACTGTGCCAACATAATATAACCTACCCTCAGCCGAACCCACCATACAACCAATAGATTCATTAGCAGCATAATAATTAAAAAACGACGTTTTTTATCTTTAATGAAATCACTACCCACATCCACCAACAAACTTGCTCCTAACCACCAGATAAAAGAAGCCGGCCAAAGCACATCATAAACCATAGACATCATAAAGCTTAAAATAAATAGTTGAACTGGATATTGATAGACAGTGTCCTTATTTTTATCCAACCAGACCAAACCAAACAAACTAAATAATAAAGGTAGTCCAATTACCCTCTCTAGAGTTAGAGCTAGCAATAAGCCTAAAATTTTAGCTACTACCAAAAAATAAGTTTGCATTGATGTGATTTATGTTTTGTTATGGTTTTGATTTTAATTTCATCTAATTTCTACGATTTCTGCTTCATAAAATGAAACATATTGTTCAACCACAGCCGTTTTAACCGCTGCCTCAGCTCCACTTCTCAAAGATTGAATTTCTCCAATATATAAACCTTGATCAATGCTCTCTTGGCCGGAAGTGATTACCCGCTGACCAACTTCTAGCTCAGCTTCAGTAGGAACTTCAGTTAACAACACTCTTTTCCCATCTCCCTGGATGATGCCCTGCACACCGGTATTGGTTTCAGCCAAAATCGGCGGACAGTCTTTTTGCCATAATAAATCAACATAAGCTACATCATGACTAAAGCTTGCAACTATACCTGTTAAGGTACCATGAACCAAAACGGGAGACCCTAGCTTAACTGCAATTTCAGCCTGATCAGATTTTACGGGTAATTTAACCGCCGGTTTAGCTAAAGATAAAACCGGGCTGCTAATTACCACTGGTTCTAGGGTACGATTGGAGCTGTTCAAGAGCTGACGCAGATGTTCATTTTCTTGCTTAACTTGTTCAAGTTGAGTTAATTGCGCCATGGCATACGCCAGCTTAATCTCTAAATCCTGCACCCTGCGAGCTGCGGTTTGAAAAGTGCTAACGCTATCTACAAAAGAATACAAGCCGGTAACCATTTTTACTTCGAGTCTAATTGCCGGCATAATTAACTCACGGCTTTGTTTCATAAGATTAGCATTAACCCCAATTAACTCTAATAAAACCAAAACCACCACCATGATTGTGATTAAAAACCAACGAGTAAAACTCTGCTGATTGCTTTGTGACAAAAATGGTTTAAGCATAATCAGAATTAAACTTAATAAGTCGCATTTACACCTTTCACTACGTCAGTAAATGGCTGCGCCGATACCTCTACAGGAGTTTGGAAACGCTCAGTGAGATATTCATCTAAGCCAGTCAACAAACTCCCTCCACCAGTTAAATACAAACCGCTGTCCATGGCTGGTAGCAGGCGCCCTGATTTGACTCGGCTAAAGGCCCGTTTTAATTGATTATCAAGCAAACCCAGCTCGTTTTTTAAAACTTGACCCAATTCTTGAATTTCAATTGTCTTAGTTTTGACTAAATCATCAGTCAAACTTACTCCTCTAATACTTATCTTAGCTTCGGTTTGATCGCTTAAAACATTGGGTAATCGATGCTTGAGTTTGACAGCGTGATGGATACTGATTAACAAATCGTGCTGTTGTTTAAAAAAATCTTGAATAGCCTTAGTTAGCTGTCGTCCCCCAAAATCTAGAGTCTGCGCCGTAGTTGCTCTTCCTCGAGAAATAATGCCGAATTCAGTGGTTTGATCACCAATGTCTAAAATTAATAAATCAGGATTAAAATCAGTATTTTTTCTAGACGGGCGAGGCAAAGTTTCAAGCTTACCGGCTTTCTCTTTGGGTTTAGTTCGTGACACAGCTGACCGAGGCGAATTTCCGGCTGCAGATGAAGTATGACGGATTTTCAAACTAGTGGTGATGGCAGTTAACCATGAAATGAATTCAACCTTGCTAAAACCTACATCAGCCAAACAAGTTTTAATAACTTTTTCATCTAAATTAGTGGCATTAGAAGGCAAAGCCGCCCGAACACTAACTTGACTTAAAAGCGGCCAATCAATTCCTTGCTTAATTTGATTTAGGACCGCCTCTAAAAAGAGTTTAAAAAAATCTTGATCAAAAACCACGCCTTGCTGAACAGGAAAAATCAATTGAGTCTGGGGCGGCTCTTTACCCCATAAAGCTAGGGCCTGATCTCCAATGACGAGAACAGTTTCTTTATTAGTGGTTTTTAAAAAACAGGTGGGTTGATCGAAAATCAGAGTATCGTTGACAATCATTCTGGTGTAAAAACTGCCAATATCCAGACTAAACCGGATCCGGCCTACTCTCAAAAGTCCTGTTGAATTTTTCCAAATTTGTTTGACACGCGACATAATTCATCCAGCTAACTTAATCTTAAGTATAATTGTTATAAACAATTATACTTGAAATTATCCTGATTGAAGATTGATGGTTTACAACACAAGACCGAAACCGAAAAAGCCACACTCCATTTGGCCATGAATCTGGGCCAGGGATCTACAATTTTAAACGAAGACTCTAAGCCTAAACTTATTCTGAAACTTGATTCAACACTTTAGCACCTGAAGACCATTTGCCTTGTGCGAACATTTGGGCAGCTTGATCAATCTTAGCCAAAGTTTCTTCCTTGCCAGCATAATACTGCTTCATGCCTTGCACTCTTTCTTTTACCATTTCCTGCTTAAGCTCCAAAGCTTTCTCCAGCATTATTTCTTCAAGATCCGGGATTAGTTTTGATAAATAGTTTAAAATCTGCTCTTGTTTGTCTAAGTCAGAGAGTTCGGTGTTATTCAGAGTTTGATCCACCTGCTCTTTTTCCTGAGTAGTGATAAGCAAATCTAAATCATTTTCCAAAAAATCCTCCCAAATAACTTGCTGCAGCTCATCCAAAAACCGTTCTTTTTCTTCATCAGTTCCATCCTCTACACCCAGTAAAAAGAAAATATTCTGGTCTTCAAGTTTTTCTGAAACCGAATTTTGCGCCTCAGCCTCATTCGCCTGATCTTCTTCCGGCTGCTGAGGTTGCTTTGATTCTGGGAGTTGTTCGGGTTGCTGGGGTTGTTCGGGTTGCTGTGGCTCTTGTGATTCTTGTGGTTGCTCAGGTTGTTTAGGCTGCTCTGGCTGCTGTGGTTGTTGTGGCTGCTTTGCTCCCTGAGTTTGATCTCCCCCATTGGCCTGTTTTGGCGGTGGCTCATAAGAATTAACATAATCTTCTTGAGTTTGATCTGTTGTCTGCGGGGTTTGAGAGGATGCATCGCCTGGTTGAGTTGACTGAGCCGGTTGCTGGGGCTGAGCCGGTTGCTGGGGCTGAGCCGGTTGACCCGGCTGCTGAGGTTGAGCCGACTGGTCTGACTGAACTGAATCACCCACGGCTGGATTCTCTGGTGGAGTCTGATTGCTGTTAGAACTCTGTTGATTATTTTTTTGTTTATTATCTTCTTGAACGAACATAGGCAGGTAAGGTTGATTTATAATAGTTAGACTTGCTGTAATATTAACTTTGAAAGCTAAAATTAATACAAGTCAATTACATATATAAATGTAGCAGAATTTAACGCAATTGAGGAGGGATAAATAAATTAGTTCAAGCATTCACTAATTATAGGAAATCAAACTCCTATTGATTTTGAGAATTTTATTTATATGAATTTTAAAACTAAAATTAGACATTTTTTACAAAAACTTTCGAAACAAAGTTTAGACTCAAACTTGAAACTCAGTTTTACTCTGAAAAAAATTCAATTTTTCTTATTCAACATTTTACTCATCACTACCCCATTTTTATTCACTTGGTTTAACGAAGAGCTATTTGAGTTCAATAAAATGCTATTTGTTTATCTGATTACAATTCTGGTCGGGGGCTGCTGGTTAGCACGTATGATATTAGAAGAACGCTTGATTTTCCGAGCTACTGTTTTGGACTGGCCTTTTCTAGTTTTTGTGAGTTCTCAAGTTTTGGCCACACTCTTTTCTATTCACCCGCAAACATCAATTTTCGGTTATTACACTCGATTTCATGGCGGATTACTTTCAATCTTTAGCTATGCAGCACTCTATTGGATTCTGGTTAGCAGCTTTAATCTGAGACAAATTAAAACCCTTTTACGCTCCGCTTTATTGGCCGGAGTAGCGATCAGTTTATATGCTATTCCAGAAAGACTGGGTGTATCACCGAGCTGCATTATTATCCGAGGACAAGCCAATGTTGAATGCTGGGTTCAAGATGTAAGACATCGTGTTTTCGCTACATTTGGTCAACCCAATTGGCTGGCTGCCTACCTGATTATGTTGATTCCTCTTGGCATTAGTTTTTACCTAGACGTGCTTAATATTAAAAGGAGGGATAAAGCACAACTCAAACAAAAACAAATGAGTAAGACTAAAGCCGCAACCATTGCCAGCTGGTGGCTGCTAGCCTTGAGTGCTATGTGGATTGCGCTTTTGTTTACCAACTCCAGAGCGGGATTGATAGGTATTGGGATAGGCCTGGCAGTTTTGCTTTTATTAAAACTGAGACTGCTGAAGCTTAAAAACAAACCATTACTTGGTAAAAGCAGCAGACAATTCTTTATCCCCTTGCTAATTTTCATCAGCAGCACCATCATTATTGGTACTGATTTCACCCCAACCTTAAAAGGTCTTTATTTAAAGTTTACAGCCAGCCCGACTCCCACCACCCAAGAAGCAGCTCCAGCCGCAGCAGCTCGCGGCACTACTAACCCCAATATCAACATTACTCCTTCAGAAAAAATCCGGATGATTGTCTGGCGCGGCGCAGTTAAAATTTGGCAGCGTTATCCTGTTTTCGGTTCAGGTCCTGAAACTTTTGCTTACAGTTATTATTTAGACCGACCAATGATGCACAACCTGGTTTCGGAGTGGGACTTTTTATACAACAAAGCTCATAACGAATGGCTCAATTATTTAGCCACCAGTGGCTTGGTCGGCTTGTTGAGTTATTTATGGCTGATTGGGACTAGCCTCTGGATAGGATTAAAACTGGCTTTAAAAACTAAAACCATTAAAAATCAAAACTTTGCTTTGGGTTTGTTGGCCGGGTTGATAGCGCTGCACATTTCAAATTTTTTAGGTTTCTCGACAGTAATGGTGTCGGTCCTCTGGATTATTTTTTCAACCGGCTTGTCGCTTATTTATTTACAACACAAAACACAAGCTTCAACCAGCTCTCAAAAAAAGAAAACCCAAGATCAACAGTTAGCCCAGCAGCCGAGTTTCTTTAAAATTTTTACCTTAATAATGCTGGTCTTAATTCAGTTACACCTTAGTTCCAGTGTAATTAGGATTTGGTGGGCAGACTACCTCTACACTCAGGCCAAAAATCATTTATCCATTGATGAATATGATGCTGGTGTAACCAAATTACAACGAGCCATTCAGTTGAGACCGAATCAAGCCTTGTTTTATGACGAATTAGCCAATGCTTATGCAGAAATCGCTGCTCAATTTTTTGAACTGGAAGAAACCAAAACCGCCCAAGAATATGCTCAGCTAGCTATCGAAGCAGCTGATACCACGCTCAGGCTTAATCCACATCAACTCAATTTTTATAAAACTCGATCGAGTGTCTTCACCCAATTAGCAACGCTTGATTCTGTATATTTACAAGAAGCCAATGATGCTTTGTTAGCAGGTCAGGCTCTGGCTCCAACTGACCCCAAACTTGTTTACCACCAGGGTCTAATTGCTTTAGCTCAGGGTCAAAAAGAAAAAGCCATTGAATTAATCAGACAAGCGATTGAGATGAAGCTCAATTATCATCAAGCCCGATATAAACTCGCCCAAATTCACGAACAGCAAGAAAATTATGCTGCCGCTTTGGAACAATACCGCTTTATTCTCGACTATTTAATTCCAAACGACCACAATTTACAACAGAAAGTACAAGAGCTGGAAAAAGTGCTGGAGACAGCAGCGGATTCCAGGGTTTAGAGAACTTTAATGGAGAGCTTAAGATAATTACAAAAATAACACTCAATGCTAAATTCATATAAACCTCGCCAAATTTACGATTTTTTTGAATTACCCAGTAGTTTACAGCAGCACATGCTGCAAACGGCAGCTCTTGGCTTAATTATCTGCCAAAATTGGCAAGGCGAAAATCTTGATCAGGAGCTAATTCTAGCCAGCTTACTCTTACACGATTTAGCCAATCTGATTAAATTTGATTTAAACTCAAATCTATCTCAATCCTTACTCAGCTCCAAACATAGCCTTGCTTATTGGCAGCAGCGCCAAAACCGATTTAAAAATAAATATGGAAAAAATACTGAAAAAGCTAATATAAAAATTATTCGGGAGCTAAAACCCAAAAAACTTAAGCGAATTACAAGTATTCTCAAAAACCATGACCTAGACGGGCTGCAATCATTACTTAAACAAAAAAACTGGGAACAAAAAATTGTACTTTACAGCGATCTACGCATCACTCCCCAGGCGCTAGCCTCAATTGAAGAACGCCTGCTTGATTTAAGGCAGCGCTATCAGGACCGCGATTCCAGCTGGACTGATGAGAAAATTTTCCAAATTAGACTTAAAAACGGACTACAATTAGAAAACCAGCTCAATAATTTAACCCAACTAAACCTGACTCAACTCAAAACCAAAGACTTAATAGATTTGATGCAGCAGGTTGAACAGTTTCCTTTGCAAATGCAGTTTAATTTAAAACGAACAGTTTAAAGGGGTCAATCCCTAGACAACTCCTGTATAATATAGGCCAGCATGAAAATTGTCACAGCGCCGCATCCAGTTTTAAGAAAAAAAGCTAAACCTATTACAAAGGTTGATACAAAAATCATTAATTTAGTAAAGCAACTTGAGGCTACCCTTAAGTCACAAAGCGATCCCGAGGGTGTGGGTTTGGCCTTTCCTCAAGTCAATAAAAGTCTAAGAGCTTTTGCTTTCCGACCAGTTTTAAGTGAGGCTAATGCAACTCAAGTTGAACCACAGGTGGCAATTAACCCTGAAATTATTCAGCATAGCCAAGAAAAAGTTTTAGGATCCCAACCCGACCAACCGGATTTAGAAGGCTGCTTATCTCTACCCAATCTTTACGGGCCAATACCACGCTGGACTTGGGTGGAATTAAAATATCAGGTCCTAGAACAGAATCAACTCACAACCAAAACTGAAAAATTCAAAGATTTTAGCGCTCGAATTGTCCAGCATGAATTTGACCACTTGAACGGAATTCTTTTTACCGATTATTCGCTTGAGCTTGATTTACCTGTGTATTTAGATCAAGACGGCACACTGGTTGAGATTGCAGATAAAACGCCTTTGAAAGCTTATTAATCTAAATTCTAAGTAAAAAAATTTTCTGATGTCAACAAATTTAATCAACATCGCAGTGGCCGGCTCCACTCAACACACGCTTTGGTGTCTAAAAAAATTGGTAAAGTCTGATTTTAAAATTAACTGGGTCTTAACTCCGCAGCCAAAAAAAATCGGCCGCCAACAACGCCTGACTCAAAATCCGGTTCATACTTGGGCCGAAAAACATAAAATCCCAACCGTCTTAGTCTCAAAAAAAATTGATTCAGCAATCCACAATAAAATTGATAACCTAAAAGATGCAGCAGCCAGCAATCAACAAAAACCAAATAATTTAAATCAAAAAAACCAGCTTGATTTATTGTTAGTGGTCGATTTTGGGTATATTATCCCCGGCTGGCTATTAAATTTACCGCAAAAAGCGACTGTAAATTTACATCCTTCTAAATTACCCAAGTGGCGTGGTAGTTCTCCCGGCCAAATGGTGATCTTGTACGGCCAAAAAAAGTCGGCTGTCACTCTCATGAGATTAACTCAAAAACTTGATGCCGGCCCCATTATTCAACAATTGGAATTCGAAGTGGAACCAACCTGGACTAGCGGTGATTACTATAAACACAGTTTTAAATTAGCATCAAAACACTTGGCCAACTGGCTTAAGGCTTATACTGATAATAAATTAAAAGAGCAACTCCAGCCGACGCAGTCCCCCACTCCAATCGCTCGCCGCTTGAATAAACAAGACAGCTTTGTACCTTGGGAATTTGTAGAACAGCTCATCAAGGCTGAACAAATGAAAAATAATTCAAAAACTATTCTACCGAACCAGTCTTTTTTCCCGCAAAAATCAGTCTTACGCAATGCTTTAAATCAACAAGGCTCGAACGCCTGGGCAGCTACTTTAGAACGAGCCAGCCGCGCTTTTCAACCATGGCCAATTCTATGGACGCAGATCCCCACTCATAAGGG
>CAZSQY010000023.1:0-1844 GCA_964609285.1 uncultured Pseudomonadales bacterium | reverse complement strand
CGCACACCATTTACCATCACAGTTACTGTATGCAGATTGCGCTTAAAGCTGCGCTTAGTCCGATTTTTAGCATGTGACACATTGTGACCCACATGCGCCACTTTTGGATATTTGTATTCAAAGCTTTTCATAGAGTTAGAATTATAACATACGCTGAGTCACTCTGTTAACTGTGGCTTGAACTTAGATAAGCCTGGCAAATTTACACTTTATTATTCTGATCATTTATATACAAATTCAAGTTTAGCCTTCATCCCTTCCTCTCTTTGTTGCTCTTAATTATAATAGTATCTTCATGATTAACTTATTATTCACTAATCCCATTGTTTTTTTTATTGTCTTCCCGGGTGTGCTAATGATCATTGCCCTGCACGAATATGCTCACTGCTGGACAGCTGATAAACTAGGCGACCCAACCCCACAAGTTAAAGGCCGCCTTACACTGGATCCGCGCGCCCACCTTGACCCCATCGGGGTCATTGCCATTCTTTTAACTCGTTTTGGCTGGGGCAAACCGGCTCCTTATGATCCTTATAATCTTAAAAACCCGGTGCGTGACAGCGCTCTCATTGCTATTTCCGGAGCCTTGCTCAATATAATTTTGGCCATCATCTTAGCTGTAATTTTACAAGTCTTACCTGTTTTGCCCGGTGTCATTCGGCTTTCATTTATACAATTGGTGGCAATTAATATTTATCTGGCTTTATTTAACCTGATTCCGGTTAAACCCTTAGACGGATCTAAAGTCCTTAGGGCTTTACTGCCAAAGGAAGCCGCCTATGAATATGACCGTATTATGGATCGCTTTGGCCTTATGATCCTGATTTTACTTTTGATTCCCTTTAACGGTGGTCAGTCCCCGATTATAGCTTTAATTAATCCTGTGGCCAATTTTCTATTGCAGATCTTACTCAGCTAGATTGGGAAACGGGATACTTTCCTCTTTTTCATAATTTTTGCCCTTTTAGATTGATAAATAGTTAGTTAGAATGTCAAAGTAAAAAATCTCCTTACATCAATCAAAATATATCAGAGCATGTCAGTTAAATTTAGAAAAAATTAAGGTTTAACTGATAAAAATTCTTGTATGCGTTTGTTGGTAGTGGAAGACGATCTTGAACAAGCCCAGCGGATTAAACAACAACTCCGCTCTCATTTTGTCATTGACTTAGCTAATAATGCAGACGGTGGTTTATTTGAAGCTAGAACCAACAGTTATCAAATTGCTACCATTGATTTGGGTTTGCCTGATTTTTCAGGAATTGAGTTAATCCAAAAAATTAGAGCCGACCAATTAAGATTTCCTATTTTAGTTTTAAGTGGTTTTAGTGCGCCGCACGAAATCGCCCATGCTCTCAATTGCGGTGCTGATGATTATGTAATTAAACCTTATGCACAGATTGAACTCATGGCTCGGCTGAGGGCTTTACTGCGGCGGCCACCTCAACACAACCACAACTACATCAAGTGGCGAGGAATAACTTTAGACTCAAATACAAAAACCCTAATATATCAAAATAAACATTTAAAATTAAAAAATAAGCAGTATTTAATCATGGAATGTTTGCTGCAACGGGCTAACAGTATTACTACCCGCCAAATTTTGGCAAATTGTGCTTGGGAACTGGCTTATGTTAACCGAGGTAATCTTGATTGTCAGATTAGTCTTTTAAGAAAAAGGATTCGGCAAAATTTAAAAATTAAACTTATACACACTGAGCATGGCGTCGGATATTCACTTAAGATCCAAACTAATCAAGGCTCAAATAGTTAGCATTGGGCAAACCCAATCTCTTGCTGCTTTTGTAAGTTTAATCATTGGTGGTTTGAGTTTAATTATTGCA
>CAZSQY010000022.1:11748-14473 GCA_964609285.1 uncultured Pseudomonadales bacterium | reverse complement strand
GAATGATGTCTGCCATGGGAAAAGTTTCAGACGGAACCTAGCAAACTCAACTATTTTTACCGCTTTTTACCGCGTCTTTTCTCAGCCACTATCACGCCCAACAGAATTAACCCCAACCCCACTAACTGCTGAGTAAAGATTTTTTCTTGCAGCAAAATTAAACCTAGTGGCAGATAAATCAAGGGTTGCAAGTAAACAAACAGGCTTGCTTCTGAGGCCTCAATCCTATCTTGACCCTCAATATAACTAATCAACCCAATCACAGAACCGGGAATTGCCATATATAAAGAAGCTAGTAAAACAGGGCGATGCTGCCATTCTTGTTGAATCAGATTAAACAACTCTCCTAATTGAAACTGCTGGTTAAAGGCAATGATCAAGCTAAAGGCGGCTAGGCCTGTCACAAAACTGATAGCGCCAACCAGTTTTTTATCAAGCTGATGATAATATTTTTTGGCCAAGATTAAATACACAGCGTTGAGCAAGTTATAGGCAACTACTAATAAATTGCCAGCCAGAGAGATTTGGTCGGTTTGTTGATGATTGGTTAAAACAATTAAAATGGTGCCAAGCAAAGATAAGCTTAGCCCCAGCCATTCGGATTTTTCTTGCCTCTCCTTTAGAAAAAGAATTCCTGCCAGAGTAATAAAAACTGGTCCGGCTGTGCCGATTAAACTGGCCTCAATAGCAGAGGTTAAACTTAGTCCAATATAAAGAATGGTGAGGTTCAGCACAGTGCCCAGCAGCTCCACACCAATTACCGTAGTTAAGACTTTTTTATTCAGCTGTTTGCGTTTAATCCATAAATAGGGTAGAGCAAACAAGAAGCTGGCAAATAAATATCGGTAAAATAAAAAGCGATAAGGGGTGGTGTAATCAAAAGCTGGTTTGACTAAAACTAAAGCTGCTCCCCAGCAGATAGTGTTGATGATTAAAAAAAGATAGGCTAACCAGCGCTCGTTCTTGGCTTTGGTTTTCATTTTTAAGTTTTAGGTTTGAATAGCAGCAATAGCCTCATCTAATGAAACAGAAGTTTGATTTCCGGACTTCATATTTTTCAGTGCGACTTGATTTTGAGCTGCCTCTTCTTCACCAATAATGATAACCCAGGGAATTTGCTTTTGATTCGCGATTTTGAGTTGTTTGCCAATTTTATCTAGTTCCGGGTAGAGTTCGACACTGATATCAGCTTGGCGTAATTTGGCGGCAGCTTTGAGCGAGGCAGTAATTGTTGTTTTGTCGAATAGAGTCACTAAAACCTCAGCGCTGGCTTGAAGATCAGGGATTAGTCCTAGTTGGCTGGCTGCTTCGACCGTACGGTCAAAACCCATGCCAAAACCGACAGCGGGCATTTCAATCCCTCCAAGTTGTTTGATTAAATCGTTGTAGCGGCCGCCGCCGCCGACTGAACTGGTCCCATATTGCGGCAGCCTCACTTCAAAAATCATACCAGTATAGTAATCCAAGCCGCGGGCTAGAGTAGGAGTAAATACCAAGTTTTCTTCTATAACTCCAAGCTGTGCAGCCTGTTTGATAATGGTTGATAAATTGTCATTAGGCTGCAACTGCTGAATTTGATCTAAAGCTTGTTGGGCTGTGTCTTGGGATAAACCTTTGTTAATCAGTTCCTCAATAACTTTTTCTTTTCCTATTTTGTCCAGTTTATCTAAAGTCTGTATCATGCTTAAAGCACTGACTTGCTCAGTGGCTAGAGGGCGCAGCGTTTCGACTAATAATTGGCGGTCATTGATTAGAATTTTGATTTGTTCGAAACCAATATTTTTATAAGTAGCATAAACGCAAGCTAAAATCTCAGCATCTGCTAGGGTAGAGTTGGTGCCAAAAATATCAATATCACATTGAGTAAACTCGCGAAAGCGGCTGGCTTGAGGTTTTTCTGCTCGGAAAACATTTTGAATTTGGTAGCGCCTAAAAAATTTAGGCATGTTATTCCGATATTGAGCTAGTATACGGGCAACCGGCACGGTTTGATCATAGCGTAGGCCTACTCGGCGCTCGCCTTGATCCTCAAAAGTATAAACTAATTTATCAGCTTCTTCGCCATATTTGCCCAAGAGCAATTCAGCGTATTCTAAAGTTGGTGTTTCTAAAGGTTCAAAGCCAAATGTTTGATAAGTTTGAATAATTTGGTTTAAAACCCAATCACGCTGCCGTTTTTCTTGAGGAAGAATATCACGGAAGCCTTTGAGTGTTTGTAAAGGTTGGTTATTTGTCATTATTTTATTTTAACATGAGTAGTTATGATAAAATCACGCTATGTCTGATTTTACATTTGAGCAGGCTTTAGAGAAACTGCAAAAGTTTACTCAGGATAGAGGCTGGGGTAAGTATCACAAGCCTAAAGACATGACTCTTAAGTTAATGGAAGAAGTAGGGGAGGTGGCGGAGCAGTTTGAATGGCAGTCTAACCAGGAAGTGTTAGAAGGCTTGCAAGAGTCTCATAAAAAGCAGGTAGTTGAAGAAGAGTTAATCGACGTTTTGATCGTGCTCCTAATGTTGATGGATCTTATTGATATGGATATTGCTGAAGCTTTTGATCGAAAGCTAAAAAAGAATGGGGACAAATATCCATTAGAACAAGATCCGGAAGAGATTAAGCTTAGAAAACAAAAGGGCTTGTAGCTCAGCTGGCTAGAGCGCTGCCATCGCACGGCAGAGGTCAGGGGTTCGAATCCCCTCAAGTCCACGGTTCCTTCGTATCTTT
>CAZSQY010000022.1:0-11648 GCA_964609285.1 uncultured Pseudomonadales bacterium | reverse complement strand
TCCTTGAGTCTGCAGGTTTTCTCCTCAGGGACTGAGACTGCCTCAAAGATACTCAGTCACTAACCCATATCCCAGCCACCCAAGAACCAGCAGCAGAGTTGCTCCTGAAACGAGATCCACAGTTTTTCTCAGGGGCGTTTCAGTCATTTTAGTCACTATCGTGTGCTGACCGGCGGGAACTTGCAGCACAATTTCTCCCGGATATTGTTGATTCTGATAGTCAATCTCAACCGGTTCATCATCAATCCACCCCTTCCAGCCCGGATAATACATGGTGTGCTCAACTAAAAGAGCAGCTTGATCAACATCAATTTCATATTGATGGCGATGAGTTTTCCAATCTTGGATTTTAACTACTCCCTCAACCTCAGCATCTATAAGCTCAACTTTTCTATCCGGAACACTAGTCGGCTTCGGTTGCAGCCATTGGGTAGCTTGTTCGTCAGCCCAAGTGGTGGTGCCAGCCAGCGCATCAGTCTTGGGATTTTCCCAGAATAAAGGCTGACTTAAAAACCAGTGGTTGCGCGAGAGAAAAATTGCTAATCCGATTAAGCCGGCAGCTGTACCAACCTGCAGCCACTGGGGCCATTTAAAAGCTCGGCTTATTATTTCAAGTCCTGTCACGGCGAGAATAGTAAAAGTTGGCACAGTCAGCATGATAAATCTCCAGGGAAATTGGACAAAAGGCAGCAAAGGTAAGTTATCCCAGAAAAACATTGATGGGGGGAACATAAAGAAAATCGAGACTAATATAATGAATAAAGAGTAAAAATAGGCCAATTTTAAAGACTGTTTTTTGCTTTGTTTTCCGATAAGCAGCATTGTAAAAATTGAGAATAAACCCAAGACTAAATTCAACCAACCCAAGTTAAATGATAAACCGTCATTGGGACCGGCAATTGAAGCGCCATAATCCCACCCGCTTTGGATGAGCTGCACCGGGTACAAAAAATGGTCAGGATAATCTTTCGCAATAGTAGTATCTAAAAAGGTTAAACTTTTTTCAGTCAGGGCTGGCACTAGGAAAAAAGATGCCATCAAGATTCCTAAGCCAAAAGCGAGAATATATTTCAACCAAACTTTAGCAGATTTGTGCGCAATGCTTTGAAATAAGCAGTAGCCCCAGTATAAAGCAAATAGGAGTAGGGCACTGATATTATGAGAAATACCCAGAAAACCTATGATTAGTGCGCCAAAAGGAACGCTTAATTTTTTGTTTTGGGTCATGGCCTCGATTGCCCATAGAATAAGAGGTGCAAAAATAAAGGTGGCAGATTCTGCTACAGAGCCCCGTACATATAAATTCAGCAGTCGATAGGGGGCGTACATATAGATTATTCCGCCCAATACAGCCCAGGGGAGTTGTGTTTTACGCCGCAAATATAAAAACATCAAAATCCCGGATAAAATAAAAGTAGCTCCCAATTCCACTTCCATGGCTAGAGTAGCCGAACCTCCCAGTAGCATGGTGGGTAATCCTAAATAGTACACAGCAGGATAATTAAAATTAAAAAAAGGATAACCGTAGCCGTAATAAAGCCGTTGCGACCAGCGAACCGGAAATTGCCCATCTTTAAAAGCTTGATAGAATTCTTGCATGCGGATGATATGTCCTTCACCATCATGCGAAGTGAAATGACCCGGTTTTAATAAATCATGCAAAGCCGGGTAAGATAAAATTGTGATCAATAAAATCGGTAGAACAAAATTAAGCAAGATTTTGTAAAAGGGTTTTTTTGGGTGTGAGGTGGTGGGCATATTTTTTAGTATATATGAGAAAAAGGAAACCTCACAAGAGAACTTTCATATTGCGTAGCTTTAATAATTAAGGAATAAGCCTGCCTGCCGGCAAGCCGGCTTCGGAAGATAATCAGAATAGAATTAAAATGAGCGTGCGTCTAATTTCCTACAGGTGCTAAAGATCGCACTACTGTAGCATGATTAACATCTTGGTCGCTCTCATCTGTTTTGTCAGCAATATTAACATAACCCACTACAATTACCTGTAGCTTTTCAAATAAACTGGCTTTACTGATGGTTTCACCGTCAGCATTTTCAAATTGAGTCTGAATATTTGTTTGAACCTCAACTTCCCTTTGTTCACCTCGAGTTAGGATAGTGAGAGAATTGGTGTCGATTTCTGCTACTGATCCCAGTACCACCAGCTGTGGCCGGGGTTGTAAATTTTCTTCAGTCACGATTACTTTGATAGGTGTGAAATCATCTTCTGTTTCCCAACCCATGACAATGATGTGGTCTTCAATTGCTACGTCAGATAAAGCAATTTCTTCACCAGCTTTGGTTAGTTCCACTTCATCATTAATAGGAATAATTTGCGTGCCTTTAGAATTTTCAAGAGTGATAGCTTCCTCAGACACTCTTTGAATTAAGCCAATAAAACCTCTTTTTTGAATGTCTTCTTCGTCAGAATCTCCCAAAACCTCTTTTGTCTTTTGAATCTGTTCTTTTAAAGATTCTGTGACTGTTGGGCTGGCAGATTCTGTTGCCTCTGGCTCGTCTTGGGTATCATCTGTTTGAGCAAAAATCAGCTGGCCGGATATGATACTCATCATTAAGAAAAAAAGAATAATGATAAGTTTATCTCTAGTAGTTTTTTTCATGTTTTAGGCTTGATCAATAAATCTTGCTTGTTAACTGTTTAAGGTGTTGATAATTGCTGTTAGCTTGTTTCTTCTTCAGCAGACTCTTCTTCTATGCTATCCTCAGTATTTTGTTCTTCGGCGCTCTGAGGGATCAAACTATCAGCATAAACAATAATAGTGCGCTGAGTTGAGTAATGAGCTCCATCTTCATCTACAGCATAAACTGTAATTACATTAGCCAAAGTTTCCAACTCTACATTTTTGGAAAAATTACCAGTTTCATCCGCTTGGGTAATCACAGGTTCGTCATTAATAAAGATAACTACAAATGAATTAGGTAATGTTTTGCCAGTGACTTGAGTAGAGCGCTCACTAATGATGCTTTCATCTTCCGGATTGTAAAGGGTTAGCTTGCCATTTTTTTGCGGATCAGGTGTGGGAGCAACCTCATTTAGTTCCTGAATATTGCTGGTGGTTTGGTTAACCTCGCCGCTGCGCTGAGAATGATAAACTCCATAGGTAATAAACAATCCCATAACGAGTCCAATTAAGATGGCAAATAAAATTTCTTTTTTCATTGATTGCTTGTATTATAACAGTTGAGACTAGAGAAGGTGTCATTCAGTCTCAAGAGTTTAATTACGACTTGAGAGAAAACTAAAAATCAAAACAACTTGTTTGTTTTTTTTGCTTTTACACTTACCGGAAGAGTTACTCGCAGCTAATTGTTAATGCCGTTTGGCATGTTAGAATAAAATGCTAACATACTAACACCGAATATCAATTACTAAGCCAATTCAAAATGATAATTAACTATTACGGTCATGCTTGTTTTAAATTACGCGGTAGTGAGGGCACCGTTATCACTGATCCTTTTGGAGATTATGTAGGATTTGAGTTTCCTAATTTGAGCGCTGATATTGTAACCGTCTCACATGATAATCCAGCTCACAATAATCACAAAGCTGTTTCCGGCACTACGCGCCGCAATAATCCTTTTATTATTGATCATCCGGGAGAATATGAGGTGCAATCTGTCTCAGTTTTTGGAGTTAAGACTTATCAAGACAAACAGCAGGGTTCAGTGAGAGGAGAGAATCACATTTTTACTATTTTATCTGATAATTTACGCTTGTGTCATTTAGGGGCTTTAGCTCACCCCTTAGAAGATAGAACTGTGTCTGAAATTGGGTTGGTTGATATTTTATTTTTACCAGTGGGTAATGCTCACACTCTTGATCCTAAAGAAGCAGTCAAGGTGGCTCGCTCACTTGAGCCGAATATTGTTATTCCTATGCTTTATAAAACTAAAAAGCATAATCAGGATGTGTTTGGAGATTTACAAGCTTTAGAAGAATTTTTAAAAGCTTATGAAGCAGAACCTCAAGCCATAGACAAATTAAATATTTCACGCAGTAATTTGCCGGAGGAGATGGAGTTAGTGGTCTTGAATCAAGCTTAGAGTTAGGATTTAATAAGATTACACATAAGTATAGTGACTATTGCTAGATTAATTTGCCCACACGAATAAAATTAAAGTAATTGCTGTTAAATCCGGCCAGGATTCGTTTCATACGTCGGCCTTTACAGCTCACCAAAACTATGGATCCAAAAATACCACCGCATGATTTAGACGCTGAGGAGTCAGTCTTAAGTGCTGTGTTAATTGATGATGAGGCTATTATCAAGGTCTCGGATTATCTTAACCCCAACAGCTTTTACGAGCGCAAGCATAAGTTAATTTATGAAGCCATGGTGCAACTGTATGAACAGCGTGAAGCGATTGATGTCGTGACTGTCACCAATCAGCTCAAGAAAAATAAAGCTTTAACCAAGGTTGGGGGCGCCAGCACTATTGCCAAGTTATCCAACACGGTTTCGACCGCGGCTAATGTTGAGAGTTATGCCAAATTAGTTAAAGAGTATTATGTTAAAAGGCAGTTAATCAGTTTATCTGGTCAGATGAGCGAGTTAGCTTTTGATAGCAGTAAAAGTGCGCAGGATGTTCTAGATGTGGCTGAGTCAAAAGTATTTAAGGTGGCTCAGACTCATTCAGATCAAGACTTTATTCCTTTAAAAGACACTTTGGTGGAAAGTTTTGAACGCCTGGATGAGCTGCAAAAAAATCAGGGTGAATTGCGGGGAGTGCCAACCGGATTTTTAGATTTAGACAATTTGTTGGCTGGCATGCAGCGTTCTAATTTGTTGATTTTAGCCGCCCGACCCGGCATGGGTAAAACCGCTCTTTCTTTGAATGTTGTGCAGAACGTAACTGTTAAACACAAAAAACGAGTCGGTTTTTTCTCGCTGGAAATGAGTAAAGAAGAGTTAGTCGATCGTTTGTTAGTAGCGCAGGCAGATATTGACGCTTGGAAGTTAAAAACTGGACGCCTGGATCAGCAAGATTTTTTAAAGATTTCAGATGCTATGGGTGTTTTGGCTGAAGCGCCAATGTTTATAGATGATACGCCTGGTTTGAGTATTTATGATATGCGGACCAAGGCTCGGCGCTTGATGTCGGAACACGAGATTGATTTGATTGTGGTTGACTATTTGCAGCTGGCTCACGGTCGGACTAAAGATAATCGTGTACAAGAGGTGGCTGAGATTTCGCAAGGTTTAAAAAATATTGCTCGTGAACTGAGAATTCCGGTTCTGTCTTTGTCACAGTTGTCGCGTGCGATTGAGAGCAGGGGAGAGAAAAGACCGCAGCTATCTGATTTAAGAGAATCAGGGGCAATCGAGCAGGATGCAGATGTAGTTATGTTTTTGTATCGCAAAGATGAAGATATGCGCGAGCAAGTGACTTTAAGAGTAGCTAAACACCGCAATGGACCATTGGGAGAAATTGAGTTGTTCTTTAGAGGGGATAGGATTAAGTTTTATGGGATGGAGAGTCGCTCAAGCTAGTTTGCTTAGGTGCTGGCAATGCTTGAGAGTGCAGGTCTTCCTCTCACGCATTGAGGCACCGGCGCAAAAGCTTGAGCTCCTTTGAATTTTTTAGGCTTGGTCGCATTATGCCTCGCTTCTTGTAGGATTGGCGCAAAAGCTTGTTCGCCTAAGACTCGCTCCTTGTAGGATTGGCGCAAAAGCTTGAGATAGTTAATTTAACTCGATAGAATGATTGGCATGCTTGTAGATGTTGTTATCCCTTGTTTTAATGATGGCGCCACTATTGTAAAGATTATTCAGTCAATACAACGATCTACATTTGTCAATAGAATTTTCGTGGTGGATGACGGCTCAAATATTAAAACTAAAGAAATTTTAAGCAACATTGATCACATTGAGCTAATAGAACATCAACATAATTTAGGAAAATCCAAAGCATTACTTACTGGTTTTAGGCAGAGTAAGACTGAAAAAATTGTTTTTATTGACTCAGATTTACTTGGTTTTTCTACCTACGATTTTAATCAATTAGTAGAGGCGTCAGAAAACTGTGATATGGTTTTGGGTTTTAGAAAAAGAGGGATGCCTCTCTCGCGATTGTCTGGTTTTTCTCTAGCTTATACAGGAGAAAGAGTTCTTTCTAGGCAAACAATCAATCGAAATTTGCAAATTTTTGATGTTGACGGATATTTAATAGAGCCAGCTTTAAATAAGAGTTTATTTGGAAAAGTTAAAATTAAAGCTGTAGATTTAAAAGGAACAAGCCAAGTTTTTAGAGTAAAAAAAGTGGGCTTAAAAGGTTTATGGGCCGATATTAAATTAAGATTGGATTATTTAAAATATTTGGGAATTGGAGATTTTTGTTTTCAGTTGAAGTTTGCCCGTCAATTATCTCGGTGCAAAGCCAAAAAGTAAATAAATTAAGCTGGTGGAAACTACCACAAACATCAAAAATAGACCCAAGTAGGAGCGCACGTTTTGAGTGACTTGTTCGGGTTCGGGCGTATCCGTGGCAATCAGGATTAAAATACTCATAAAGGTCCAGATAGCACCGCGCAAGACAATAGACCAAATATTATTAACTGAAAATAGAGCAATAGCAAGATTGCTGATAAGTTCCATACTAAAACTATGCTGTATTTAGTAGTAAAACGCAAGGGTTATTGTTACAATATAAGTCTCAGTTAAGAGATACAATGAACAGCTGTAATGAACAGCTGTTAAGTAGATGATGGCTGCTGAAATAAAAGCGAGAGAAAAAATTTTGAACAGAAATTAGTCAGACGATAATCACAATAAGTGAAAAGACAGAGGTTTTGAGGAAGTATCGAAGCCTGGCTGGAGACAGTTAAGCTTTATAGGTAACGAAAAATTAGTGATTTGAGTCGCCACGGTGGCGGAACTGGCAGACGCGTGGGTCTCAAAAACCCATGAGGCAACCCCTCGTGTGAGTTCGATTCTCACCCGTGGCACAAAAACACAGGTGTGAGCCTGTTTGCCCTGCCTGCCGGCAGGCAGGCGACAGGCAGGTTTGATTCTCACCCGTGGCACATTTTAGATGCGGCTTTTAGAGACGGCTCTAGAGCTGTTAAAATAAAATAAATATCTTATGTTTCCAACTCTTGTCAGCATTGGTGCTTTTCAACTTCGAACAATCAGCCTTATTCAGGCTGTTGCTTTTTTAGCCAGCGCTCTGGTAATTTGGCGTCGCGCCAGAGAAGAGCACTACTCAGAACCTAAAGTTTTTGACAGCTTTTTGTTGTCATTTATTGTTGGCTGGTTGAGCGGTAGAGTGGCTTACTTTTTGCTTAATTGGGAAAAATATGGTTTTGATGTTTTTAAATGGTTAAACTTTATTCAATACCCGGGTAACCAACTCTTAGTAGCTTTAGTTGGCGCCACTTTATACATGTATTTTTATGCTAAAAAACAAAAATGGGATGCTTTTGAAGTTCTGGATTGGTGGGCGCAAGCCATAACCATGGGTTTGTTTTGGTTAAATATTGGCTACTTTTTTGCTGGTACTCGCTTTGGAACTGCCACCAATTTGCCTTGGGGAATTGTTTTTCCCGGAGTTTTTGAAAAACGCCATCCAATTCAAATTTATTATGCTTTGTTTCATACAGTGATGTATCGAGTTCTGTATTGGCTGGAGTTTAATTATCGCAGTTTTGAATGGTATCGGGCTGGTAAGAAAACTGCGCAAACAGGTTTTTTGTTTAGCGCTTTTTTAATTAGTTATGCTGTTTTTTCTTTATTAATGAGTTTTCTGCGTATGCCAAGCTTCATGATTGTTGATTTTGGTTTAGATGTGTTTTTGTATTTAGGTTTGGCTTTGTTTGGTTTTGGATTGATATTAGCTAGGTCCAATCGTGTGTTGTATTCTTTTAAACAGGGTAAATTTTTGGCGGTTAAAAAGTAAAAATAACTTTTCATGCCTTCACAAACTTTTTCTTCCTTGGCTTTTGAAATTATTTTTGAAGATAATTTTTTGCTGGCAATTAACAAGCCGGCCGGGGTGGTAGTTAACCGTGCTGCCACTGCCGAAGAACCGACTGTGCAGGATTGGATAAAAACTAAGTTGGAAGAAGAGCAGGGGATAGAAGAAATTCTTAGCCAGCGCGAACAATGGCAGCAGTTTATCCCAGAAGATTTTAGTGGTCAGTATGGCACGGCTGCTGAGATTTTTAAGCGACGCGAAGGTTTAGTCCATCGTTTGGACAAAGATACCAGCGGCGTTTTACTGCTGGCAAAAAATCCCGGTGTGTTGGTAAATTTATTGCAGCAGTTTAAAGAGCGAAAAACTCAAAAAAAATATCTGTCTTTAGTTCATGGCAAGCTTAGGGTTGACTCTGCAGCCATCCGGGCTCCAATTGGACGCTCAACGCAAGACAGACACAAGTTTAGGACTGAAATTGATGGCCGAAAGGCGGTTACTTATTATCGTCTCAAAGAGTTTTATTCTCGGTTAAATGTTGAAAAGTTATCAGCAGAGCAGAAGAGGCAGCTTGGTGACAATCTCGCCTCATATCAACAAGGTTTTTCGTTATTAGAATGTCTGCCTAAAACCGGACGAACTCATCAAATTAGAGTGCATTTAGCCCACATCAAGCATCCGATTGTAGCCGACACTACTTACGGAGGCCAAAAAAGATCTAAACTAGACTTAGCTTGGTGCCCGCGCCAATTTTTACACGCTCAGCAACTACGCATTCAACATCCACAAACCGATGTAAAAACTGTTTTTACTGCTGATTTAGCAGATGATTTAGTCAAATCTCTCGGGTATTTAGAGCACTAATCCGATTTACCAAGCTTTTTTGCATATTGATTACACACAGACTTATTTTTATAATATTAAATTAAGTCAAAAGCACTAACTCTGCTTTTGCTACCAAGAAACGACACTTTTTATTTAAGCGATAAAAAGGGAAACCAAGATAGCTTAAGCAAAGTCAGTGCTTTTTTTATTAGTTAGTAAAAAAATAGTAACAAATTAAATTTATGTCCACAGCTTCTTCCGTAAATTCTTGTGAGTTAGCTTTACCCAGAGATCATGAGCTTTATAAAAAAATAGAAGAACAACCAGAGAATTATGTGCTTGACTCTATGCTTTATTTGCATTTATGTTCATGTGTGGCAAGTGAAGAGCCACTTTTTCCTTCAAAAAATGGCCACGAGTTCGGGAAGATCTTGATTAACATGGGTACTTTTAAAGCAGCTTACTTTCAAAGTTTAATGTCATGTTTAATTGAAAATCATCAAATGGAAAGGGTTGATGCAGAGAGTGAAGAGTTGCGACTTAATTCTCCTGATCTTATAGCTCAAGCAAAATGTGAAGCTACAGTTGGAGAAGGTGATCTGATTTTGGCTCAGGATGTCCTTGTCTTTCAAGATAGAGAAGTGATCCATAAGCCAGAGGTATCAACAAAAGAAGAATTGATTGAAATGATGCTATCTCGGCTTGGAGAAAAAAGACCTTTAAAATTTGTTGTTAAAAATGCTTTAGCTGTCGAAAACGGACAAAAGCGTGGTTCTGGAATTAGCTTTGTTGAGAGGTTGCAATTTAAAGTTAAGCCCTTTTGCAGAGAAGAGTTAGAGCAATATGTATCTGAGTTTAATCTTGAAGATCTGACAGCTACCAATGGAGGCTTTCGCTGGCCACATTCTATTTTTATAAGTCATATAGAAACAATTAATGGAGTGAGCCGTGGTGAAGAAAATTTTTATCCATTATTAGAATCATTAATATTAAGTTTACTAGGTAGCTCTAAAAACACTCTGAATTATGTTAAAGGAGCTCAAGAATGTCTTCAAGATTCAGCCCAAGAAGGCTTACCCCCGTACTGGCAGAGATTAATTCAATTGAAAGATGGAGAACTTGCAGAAATTAGAGAAGTCCAGTTGTCAGAAAGTGATATAGAGGAAATATCGACCATGGTTGTTCGAAACTTTGGAGAACACCCAAATTATGAAGATTTAGATCCCGAACTAAAAGCACGTTATCAGACAGCTAATAATTTTGAAGGCACGCAAGAGGTTTGTTTTAATGAAGACAACATCTCAGTGCCCGTAGTTATTAGAGATGATAAAATTGTAGGTTACTGTGTGCTTAAAAAAGAATCAGAAGAAGTGGCAGAAATCAGAAGACTTCATACTTTGATAGGATATCAGGGATTAGGCATAGGTACTATTTTATTGGACGAAGTGGAACAAGCTGCCATGAGGGCTGGTTTTCAATATGTTTCAGTAATTGCTAGTGGTTGCTCAGATAAAGCTTTTTTCATGGGTCGGGGTTACAATGGGAATGGTAGGTCCGAGAATCAGAAGCTCAAGCAGGAAGGCTATGACGGAGCTGTGGTTCATTATTTAAGTAAGGAATTAGAACCCGATGCTAAAAACTAAATCAATTCAAAAAGGGAAGAATAATGAGGATGGTATTAGAATTTGTATTATGAGAAGACCCGGCGAGTATTCTGACGCTGATTTTGATATGTGGTTGCCCGCTTTATCTCCCTCTCATCAATTATTGACTGATTATCATGCGAAAAAAGTTAACTGGGATGAGTATTTGGATATTTTTAAAAAAGAAGTTCTTAAAAAGCAAACCACTCTAATTAAAATGATCTGTGATTTGTCTAAGAATAACGATGTTACATTGTTGTGTTGGGAAAAGAGTCCTGAAAAATGTCATCGGAGATTAGTGGCAGAAGAATGTGGACGTCTTAATAAAAGTTTAGAGTTTAAGATTAAGTAAGCTTAATATCGTTTAAATTAAATGAGTTAAAATTTAAATTTATTTTTCTGATGAATAAAAGTAAGAAAAAAATTTTCGTCAGTGCCTGCTTAGCTGGTTACCCCTGTCGTTACAATGGTTCAGAAGCTGTTTCTACCAAAGTGAAAAATCTCGTACAAAAAGGATTGACTATTCCTGTTTGTCCTGAGCAATTAGCTGGTTTTCCTACCCCTAGACCAAGCTGTGAAATTATGGAAGGCAAGGTGATTGAGGATAGTGGTAAGGACGTTACAGCCATGTATGAAAAGGGTGCACAAGCTGCTTTAGAAATTGCTCAAATGTATGGCTGCCAAAAAGCCATCTTAAAAAATAAATCTCCGATGTGTGGTACCACTTTGATTTATGACGGTACTTTTTCCGGAACAACTATGCCTGGCAAGGCGGTTTTGGCTAAAGTTTTAGAAAAACACGGAATTGAAACTGAACCTGGAGATTCATAAGTATTTTTAGAAAATTCAATTGTTTTTTCGCAGCTATCAAAACTTGCTGTATAATAATCTCAATGATCAACGCACACTTCATTTTCCAACTCTCCTTTTCCACCTGTTAGCTCGATCACAATCTATTGCGAAGCCTGGTTTATAATGTAATCAGGTTCTATTCTGATTATACCCTCCCGCTGAGCGGGACTCAGCGGGACTACAAGGGATAATCAGAATGGGGGTCTAGGGGGATTCCCCCTATTTTGAGCTTGCGAAGCAAGGTCAAAGGGGAGCAGGCTTTGATCTTGCAAAGCAAGACAAAACGCTGAGGGGTGCAACCCCTCAGAAATGAGCACAAACATATTACTAATTTGCGAATTTATTTATTGCGTTTTTATTAACATAGCTAACAGGAATTTATTACATGAACACTAT
>CAZSQY010000021.1:0-14510 GCA_964609285.1 uncultured Pseudomonadales bacterium | reverse complement strand
CGAACGCAACTCAGTCCCGCAGGGACTGCGTGAAGTGAGCAAGCTGACCGAGCCCCCGGAGATTAGCTCAGATGGCTAGAGCGCGCGCATCGGGAGCGCGAGGTCGCCGGTTCAAGTCCGGCATCTCCGACAAATATCAGGCAATAAATTTTTCTATTGACTGATGTTTATTGGTAAGGTGCCAAGGGTGCGAGGCGCTGTTCCGACGGCAAGAGCAAAGCTCCTGCCTAGTGCTGGGAGCCATCCAAAAATACAATTGGCGAGCAGTGAAGTCCGGCATCTCGGACAAAAAACAATAATTCAGCAAATATTTGGTATAATTCATCCAGGCAAAGCCCTCATAGTTCAACGGATAGAACAAAGGTTTCCTAAACCTTCGATCCAGGTTCGATTCCTGGTGGGGGCACAACACGAATTAGTTTAACTCATCAGTTCGCAAAGCTTAAGAGGTTAAAACTGTCCCCGCCTCCAGCTTTGAAGAACTGTTTCGCTAAACTAATTCATCTTAAAATTAAAGAATTAACATTACAAATTATTAATTAAAAAGGATTTTTATGCCACGCAGAGAATCAGAACCAAGCACAAACCCTGAGACAAAAAGGTGTGAACAGTGCAATGGCACTGGCAAGGTCGATGGTAAAGAGTGTCCAGTTTGTCATGGCAGCGGTTCTATAGTTTATTGGGAAGATAAGCGCAGGTAATAAATATTGTTTTTTTGTTTCTGACACACTCTTTAAGACCGGGTGTTAACTTGAGACTTATTAACCAGGAAGAAACAGAAAACAATAGCGCCTCCATAGTTTAATGGATAGAACATCGGTTTCCGGAACCGACGATGTGGGTTCGATTCCCGCTGGGGGCACAAAGGAGCTTAATTTTAGACTCATCTTAATCCCTTTGCGCCTCTTGGTAAAAAAACCGCCTATTACAGGCGGTTTTATTTAATACTTAATTTCCAACTTTCAAAAACTCTAATTT
Organism: uncultured Pseudomonadales bacterium; assembly: GCA_964609285.1. GTDB lineage: Bacteria > Patescibacteriota > Microgenomatia > UBA1400 > PJMF01 > CAZSQY01. Next base: position 13,532 of record CAZSQY010000021.1, on the reverse strand, counting down.
TACTTCAGCTCAAAATCTGCGTAAATCAAGTGAGACATAGGCCATTCATAATCAAACAACTCATCTTCATCAAACACAATCTCGATTTCATGCTCAGCTGCTTCCTCCTCAGAAGAAGCGTGAATTAGATTAAACTGCTGGCTCATGCCAAAGTCGCCGCGGATGGAACCTGCTTCAGCTTCTCGACCTAAAGTGGTACCAACCAGCTTGCGCACTACAGTCACCGCATCAATCCCCTCCCAAACCATGGCTACAATCGGCTGAGAGCCCATAAACTGTTTAAGGTCTTCAAAAAATTTCTTGCCCTTGTGTTCTGCATACCATTCGTTGAGCATTTCATCGGTCATCAGAGTCATTTTCATGCCTACTAACTTAAGCCCTTTTTTCTCAAAACGGCTGATGATTTCTCCAATTAGGCCCCGTTGTAGGCCATCGGGTTTAACTAAAACTGCGGTGCGAGTTCCTTGCATAAATTTAAAAAAATAATTTGTATTTGGTGCAGGTAATTATAAGACAGCTGCCGCCCTCTTGCCAGACGGAATCTATGATGCCATTCAAATCATTTAAAAAACTTTTTACAAAATACTAGCTATTTTTGTACAAAATGTTCAAACTTTTGTTGATCATTAAAAGGACCAATTACCGCCAGCCTTAACTGCTCTGGCTTTAGCAATTTTTGAGCTAAATCATGCACCTGATCCAAGGAAACAGCCTGTATTTTCTCAATAACAGTCTGCGGACTATCAAACTCGTCCAGCAATAAATAGCCTAAACCATAATAGCGAGCTACGGATAAGGAATTTTCCAGGCTAAGAGTGAATTTGCCGGTTAAGTAATCTTTGGCCTTGCTTAGCTCCTCTTTTTTAACCGGTACCTCACCCGCGGCAAGGTGATAATGCTCCTGAACTGTCGCTCCTAACGCCTCTTCGACACGCTCGGTATTAACCCCAGCCGATACTCCCACCAACCCGGCGTCATAATACTGATCCACATCGCTGTAGACATAATAAGCCAAACCCAAATCCTCGCGCACGGTTTGGTGCAGACGGGAGCTGCGATTACCACCTATTACTGTTGATAATACACTCAAAACATATCGCTGTGGATCATTTCTCTTTAAAGCCGGCCAGCCTAAAACAAAGTGAGTTTGAGCCGTAGGACGGTTAATAACATGCAAGCGCTGCTGAGAAAATGGATCATCTTTTAAAAATTGCTGCATTTTTTCCTGATAATTATCTTCTCTCTCCTCCGGCTGCTGTTTAAAAGTCTGTTGAATGAGCCGGTCGCAGTCAGAAGACTGCAATAACTCGGCGTCGCCAGCTAGAACTAAAACCATATTACCCAAGCCATACCATTGATTTAAAAACTGCTTCAAATCTTGAGGAGAAACGCCCGACACCGTTTCCGGCGAACCTAAAATAGAATGAGCTAAACCACTCTTCTCATAAGCCATACCCTCGAACTCATGAGCTACAAAATCATCAGGTGAGTCTTGATACATTTTGATTTCCTCTAGTACCACTTGTTTTTCTTGAGTTAAATCTTCTGATCGCAGCAGTGGTGCAAAAATCAAATCTTTTACTACCTCCAGCCCCATTTTTAAATGCTGACTAGCGGCTGTTACAAAATAACCAGTATATTCTTTACCTGTAAAAGCGTTGGAGTTGGCGCCGACGCTATCAAGTTGAATAGCTAATTGGCGCCGGTCTGGAAATTGCTCTGTACCCCTGAATACTAGATGTTCCAGTAAGTGAGCTGCTCCTTGCTGATGCTCCTGCTCGAATCTTGAGCCTGCTCCAATAAAAACCAAGCAAGTAACGGATTTAATTGATTCCATTGGGACTTTAACTACAGTCAATCCATTTTTAAATCGAGTCAGCTGAGAGTTAAACATAATGCAAGTTAAATATAATTAAGCTGCTTAAAGACACTATTTTAGCACAATACTAGTTTGATCTATTTAATCAATCTTTGTCTACTTTTAAAATAATAAAATACAAATTTAACCCAAATAGATTGAGCATATAATATACTCATTGTTAAAAATTTTTGATAGAAAAATTAAGCTTTAACTTGAGAAAATATGTGTGAACGCTTTTGATAAAAAAACATAAAGTTTAAATGTGAGTTTAATGGAAACTACTCTTCCTCTGGTAAAAAGTTGCAAGAATAATTTTGAATAATTATGCTTAAAAATTTGCATGCAAAAAACCTTAATTTTCTTTTAGCTGATCTTATTGTTTTCGAACACAAATTTTCTTGAGAAAAAATAGTAAATTTAACTAAAAATTAGCTTGATAAAAATTGCTACTTGCAATCCAAAAAAAATCATGGCATATTGAATTATAGCTCTTTAACAGACCACGATCGTTGCAAAATTTGCCATTATTTCTATTTTCGGTTTTTGTTCTTCAACAAACTAATAACCGATCAGTTTTGCTTAACTTCATTCAACTTTTTACCATTTTGTATTAAATTTAAAAAGTTGCCTCTTTTTTAATTGGCAAGCCAGTAGTAACGACCGTTGGTGATGAGCTCTATCTCCCCGAGTTCATCAGTGCGGAAGACTTGCGACCGGGTTTGGCGCAATCTATCCAGTACTTCTTTTGAAGGGTGACCAAATTGATTATTATTACCGCAGCTAATGACGGAAAATTCGGGTTGCGTTAATTGCACTAGTATTTGACTGGTGCTAGATTTTGAGCCGTGATGGCCGATTTTTAAGCCCTCTACTTTCTTTATCAATCCTTTTTTTATAAGTGCTAATTCAATTGCCTGCGGCGCATCTCCCATTAGCAACAAATCAAACAGATCATAAGTAAGTAAAAGCACGATAGATCCGTAATTTTTATCTTTAGTATTTTCCTGGTTTAATTGCTGAATGACGGCAATTTCGTCCGATAATATTGTTTCGGTAGAATTAAAAATGGTTGTTGGATTCGGAGCTAAAAAATCTAGCTTAACACCTGAGTTAGAAACAATTTGACGCTGCCAGAATCCGGCTTTAATTTTGCCTGGCGGACTCTGCTCCTCTAATACAGCTGACACCATGTTTTTAAAGCCCTGGGACTCCTCCCAATCAGCTAAAAACAGCTGTTGCACCTGGTAGTTTGCCAAAACTGTTTCCATTCCGCCTAAATGATCTTTATCTGGGTGGGTCAAAATTATTACCTCAAGTTGATTGTCCCAAAATGGGATATGGTGCCTCAGACAGCTGGTTACAGCTTCATCTGGCCCGGCGTCGATCAAAACTTGCCAAAAACCCTGGTAGATTAAAGTCGCGTCACCCTGGCCTACATCACAAAAAACTAGGTGCAGGTTTTGATCAGGCCAGCTACGGAAAACCTGCACAACCAGGCTAAATATCAATATCAAACTTGCAATTAGGATTTTTTTGTACATTTTACTTTCTCGGTTTACTTTTTTACGCTATTAAAATTTAATTTTTATTTTATTTATCAAGCTTTTTTGCTTTTTCTTCCGCCAAAGATAGCCAAGCAAAAACCAGCTTCCGTACCAAGTCCAAACAAAAATCGGCTTGAATTGCGGTAAATGCCAGATATAATCTTGACCGAGCCTACTTAAAAACTCTGTAAAATCAAGCAAAATTGTCATTAATCCCCCAAACAAAAAGCCCAAACAGTTTAGGAGGCAGACTGGCAGCAAACCATACAAACAGCAGGCAATAAACCAGACTAAAGCTAGAAAAACTAAACTTGACATTAAACCGGATAGACCGGTGTTAACTACCAAGCCCCAAAGATTCAACTCTCCCCAAGTTAAAAGAATAATAGGTAAAATTCCTACTTGAGCAGCTAGATATAAACTCACATTTTGTACAAAATATGAAAATAAACCAAAAATTAGCCGAGTAAAATTGCTGCCTTGATAGTTTAAGTGCTGAAAGTGCTGCCCGCGCGTAAAAAAGGTTTCCTGGAAAAAAGGTAAAAGCCAAATAATGCTGCCAGTAGCAGCGATCGACATTTGCCACGACACTGAATCAATGACAGTTCCGTCAAAAACAATCATTAATATACAAACATAGATAAAAAGTCTCAAACTATCAACTTGTCGATAAAAGCAGCGTCTAACTAATAGTGATAAAAGTGTCATCAAACATGCTCGCCACAGTGACAAGCTAATAGTGCTCAAGTGAAAAAAGATGAAGACGCTCAAACCTATCAAAATCGTTTTTATTTTTTGTGAAAGACACGCAGCTCGTTGTAAAACGGATTGAGCCAATCGACTCACTACTCTCACATTAAAGCCGGACGCTGACAAAATATGCAACATCCCTATAACTTTAAAAATACGATGTTGGTCTTTACTGAGCCTTTGTTCTGCCCCAAACAAAAACGAAAGCAGCAATTGTGAGCGCATGGCACCGATCCAACTATTACCATTAGCAAAAACAGCCGATTTTAATTGTGTAAGCAATAGTATTAAAAGTCGTACCCAATTCATTAACGAACCGCCCCACGCTAAAAACAGGTTAAATGGTTGATTGCTCTGCATAATTTGCATTGATATTTTTGTTAGCAGACCACTATGGCTAACTGCTAATTTGCCCCTCTTCATCAAATTTGCAACATCCTTATAACTAATAATTACAATTACTAAGCAGTGTGATTCCCAAGTGAGCAGCTCTCCATCACGATTCTTATAATATAAGATCCAAAATACTGATTTTGCTAATCTTTACTAATTAGTTTCGGTAATAAAATAATCCTTGCAAAAATTGCCCTGTTATAAATATATCTAAATATTTTTAAAGCACTCTTTCTCATCTGTGCAAGAATTATTAGTCTCTCATTTTTATTGATACGAATTGAGATAATTTGATAGTAAAATCAGATTTTGACCCATTGTTTTAGCAAAGATCAGTGCTTTGAGAGTGGTTAATGGTAATTTTTGTACAAAGTTTTTTAGTGTTTTTAATATCTTATAGTTTCATCCTCTATTATTTTTTATAAACATATATAATCTTCAATTTTTTCCAATGTGGCCGGTCCGATGTTTTTTACTTCCAACAGATCGTCTTTGGTTAAAAACGGCCCATTTTGACGGGCTGAGAGGATGTTCTCGGCGGTAGCCGGTCCAATGTTTGGTAATTGCTGCAGTTCTTCTAAGCCGGCTTGGTTAATATCAATGCAGTCTTGATTTTGACTGTTTTGATTCGGATCAGTTGTTGACTGAGAATCTAAGGGGTTTTGAGACGAGCCGCTTGCTGCTGCAGCGCTGGTCGGAGTAGGCTTAAAATTTGAAGAGTCATTAGCTTTTTGAGTGTTTGGAACTGGAGTCGGCATTTGTACATTTTGACAATAAGCAGTCAATGTTTTTTCAAGCTCCTGCTCTGTTTTATAAGGAATATAAATTTTAGCCTCATCTTGCAAACGCTGGGCTAGATTCAGCTGGCGGGTCACATATTGACGGTCGGCCTTGGGATGCAGCCCCTGTGCTTGCCAGATAAGGTCCGCCAGACGGGCGGTGGCTGCCACTGCGTAGATACCGGGTTGGTTAACAGCGCCGGCAATTTCTACCCTGAGCTGGGCGGACGGGCTGGCGGGGTGGTTAAACCGCAGTTCGTCAGTTTGATAAACACATTCCGGCACTGAGGTTTGCTCTAAAAGCTGCTGGCTGCCCCAGGCAAAACTTATCACTCCCAACACAAAAAAAGCAGCTGAGGTTGAAATGCGCCAAATCTGACCGGCCTGAGGATGGCTAAAATAGTTTTTGAGCTTAGATAAAGGGGTGTTAAGCGGCATACTGCTAATTTAGCAGTCAATGCTGACAATAAGCGTGATTGTGAGGGAACTGAGATAAAAATCTAGATTAAAGAGACAAAAAGGCACTTATTAGCCAAAGTAAAACACGATCTTACTAGTCTAACAAGTTTCAACTCAGTCTAAAACTCCTGCCTTACAAACTGCACAAAATGCCTCACTCTTTCTTGGTCAGCGGCCTCCATTAAAAATGGTGCCACATCTTGCGCTAGTTTGTCAAAATCAAGGCTGTCGCTCTTTTTTAACAGAGCTTGTTTCAAATCAGCTTCAGAGTGAATATCAGCTTTTTGCTTGAAGTATTCTAAATCCGGTTTAAATTGAGCAGACAAAAACACAATGTCGTAGAAGTCTCTGCCTTTAGCGCGTTTTCTTTGCAAAGCAGTGAGAATCTTTTGTGACAGCAGCAGCTGCGGCGGCACAACTGCCACTCTGGCAAAAACATCAAACTTGTTAATGATCTTGAGATCAGGCTGATAAGTATAATCTTGAGGCGCAGCATCAAAGCGAATTAAAATTTTCTCCTTTTTTTGCTTAGTTAAGTTAAACTTTTGCAGCAAGCCGGGAAATTTAAAATGGGCATGAAAAGCAGCCTTAAAACTCAGAGTTGTTTCAAGCTCAATTCCCTCAAGTTTTAGCTGTCTTTGCATATTTTGTACAATTTGTTTAAAGTCATCTTGAGATAAACTCAAATTATCAAAATCCAAATCTTCAGAAAAACGCTGACTATTGTAAATTAAACGAATGGCAGTGCCGCCCATAAAAACTAGCTGCCGGGCTGCTGCCTGCTGGGACAAAGCTGCCAACATCTTATACTGCAAGTATTCGCGCAGTAAGAAACGCGGTCTGGAATGCAGCTTGGGCCGATATTGTTGTTGGATTTGGTTTAGGTTTAACATAATAGTCAAGTAAAATTTATATTTTTATAGAAACGGTTTCTCAAACCTCAATCAGCCTGCAGCCAATTAAGCAATAACTGAACCCGCTTTAGCAAAGCCTGAGACTCAAACTCACTTGCCTGCTGCTGTAACTGCTTAAGATCAACTTGCTGCTTTATCTCTTCTCTATTCAACCGCAGCAAACTGACATCAAGCTGACTTTTAAAGTTTTGCTGATAATATAAAAAGTCTAGCAAGGCTTTTTCCGGCACAGCTATTTTGGCTTGCTGAGGCCAAGTTTGATCTGTTTTTTGAGTTGGAATGTTAATCAGTTGGTAGCCAAACATAAATTCCGACTTGATTGAGCGGTAAGAAAAATCTGCAATTTGATTTGAGATGTGCTGTGTTTTGCGGCTGCTAACACTGGTTACAGCAAAAGCTGTTTCTGGAATAAAATTGTAATAATGCAGAGCACTTTCCAAAGAAACATAAGATGGACTGTAGATTTTGTTGGCAATATAAAATAAAGCTTCCTCAGTAAGATTGCGAGCTGATTCTGCCAAAATATAAAAGCCACGCTTGAGCTGTAAAATATAATTCTTTTTTTGCCACTCCACTAGACGTCTAACATCAAAATCCGGCTCAACTAAACGAATGTCAGTTAAACTAATAACCAAAAAATCTTGAAAGTGGTGCTTGAAGTCTAGATAGCGCATAAAGAGATTTTGGGGAAAGCATAAAATATATGCCTTCAACCAAAAATTGTATTTCTTAAAATTGTGTTTTTTAACAATTATTAGAAATAATATAGCATTATTAAACACACTTATCAAGTTTTGGGGGGAACGAGGAATCAATTCTTACTTAACCAAACTCACAATCTGACCCGGTACATAAATTTCTTTTTTAAGTTTATCCAACAGCTCGCCTTCTTCATCCACCAGCCATTTTTGGACCGATTCCAGCCGCTTGGCCTGGGCAATGACGGTGGCTGCGTCAAGCTGATCAATCTCATCTGAAGGAATTTTAAGTTCGCCGCGCACTTTACCGTTCACCTGCACCGGAATCGTGACCAGTTCAGCCTGTGCCAACTCTTCTTCATACTCAGGCCAAGGTTGCTGATGAACGCTAAACTCGCCCGGCCATTGCAACCACAACTCCTCTGCCATAAACGGCGCAAACGGTGCCAGCAAGCGAATAATCTTACCCAGATCCTGATGCGAGAATAAAGACTGAGACTGCGTGGTGTCCTCGGAGCTCGAGCTGTTTTTCTTGTTTTTCTTACCGGTCTGCTCTGCTGTCTCTAACTTCAGCCTAGCCGACTGCCAGTCATTGGCCAGCTCCATTAAAACCGCAATGGCAGTGTTAAACTTTAAAGCCGGAATGTCGTGCTCCACTTTTTTTATAGCAGCGTGAAGCTTGCGTTCCAGTTTTTCTTGAGATTGGTCTGGATGCGGGGCACTTAACTCAGCGCTGCACAATCTATACATTTTGTGCAAAAATCTAAAAACGCCTTGAACGGCTCGATCGTCCCACGGTTTGTCTGCTTCTAGAGGACCCATAAACATCTCATACACCCGCAGGGTATCAGCACCGTACTTTTTGACAATTTTATCCGGGTTAATTACATTGCCCTTACTCTTGCTCATCTTTTTGTGATCCGGACCTAAAATCATACCCTGGTGGCGCATCTTGGCAAACGGCTCGCCGCTAGGTAAATCAATATAATTCTGATCGCGTAAGAATTTGGTAAAGAAGCGGGAATAAAGCAAATGTAAGACGATATGCTCCGGCCCAATCAAATAAAAATCAACCGGCGTCCAGGTATTAAGGCGTTTTTTGCGCGCAAACTGCTCCTGATTGCGCGAGTCTAAATAGCGCAAATAATACCAAGAAGAATCCACAAACGTATCCATAGTATCAAACTCAGGCGTCCAGTCGCTGCCATCTTGCTGCCAATTATTTTGCTCAATTAAATCAGCAAATTCCTGAGCTGCATACTGATGGGTGCGCTCAATCAACTCCCGGCTGGATTTTAAAGGCGACTCGCCGCTTGGTTTGAAGTCCACGTCTTCCGGTAAAAGCCAGGGTAAATCTTTGTCTTTAATTAAATGCGGATCGCCGTTTGGATCATAAATGACCGGAATCGGCACGCCCCAATAGCGCTGACGCGAGATTAACCAGTCGCGCAGCTTGTAATTGGTAGTCTGTTCCATTTTGTCGGGAAAATCCTTTAGCAATTTTTCCCAGCCTTCCTGGCTGGTTAAACCATTGTATTGACCAGAGTTAATCATTACTCCGTAGTCAGTTGTGCATTCTTGTGGTGGTTTGTCCGGGTGAGGTTTTTGAGTTTGCGGATCTTGAATCACGGGAATAATGTCCAAATTGTGAGTTTTGGCAAACTCCCAATCACGCTCGTCATGAGCCGGCACACCCATCACTACCCCGGTGCCAACATGACCTAAAACATAATCAGCCACAAAAATCGGAATTGGCTGCTGATTAACCGGGTTAACGGCTTGTAAGCCGATTTCTATTCCGGTTTTGTCTTTTTCTCCAATCTGGCGTTCCTCTTCAGTTTTATTAAAAGCTTGTTCCAAATAGGCCTGGACCTCGTCTTTCTTATCAGCCGGGACCTGGTCAATTAAGTCTAGTTCAGTAAATTTTTCCGGAGAAATAACTAAAAAAGTGGCGCCAAAGATAGTATCAATGCGGGTGGTAAAGGCGGGCAAAGGAATATTTTGTTGATCGCCGCTGTCTTGTTCCGCCCTCTTTTGTTCACCCTCCTCTTGCTCATCAAGCTGCAGCTCAAACTCAACCTGCACCCCCTCTTTCTTACCAATCCAGTTAATCTGATGCTGCTTGGTGGCCTCAGGCCAATCAACTTGCTCCAACCCCTCAATCAACTCATCTTTGTAATTTGTAATCTTAAAAAACCACTGTTCGAGTTCTTTTTGAATAACTTGGCTGTCGCAGCGCTCGCACAAGCCCTCAACTACCTGCTCATTGGCCAGCACAGTCTGACAGGAAGGACACCAATTCACCATACCTGTACTTTTGTAAGCCAAATCATTTGTAAAAAGCTGAGAAAAAAGCCACTGTGTCCAGCGGTAATATTGGGGATGACAGGTGGCCAGCTCATTAGCCCAGTCATAGCTAATCGCAAGCCGTTTAATCTGGCGGCGAAAAGTGGTAATTGCCTCCTTGGTGGTTGTGGCTGGCGGCACACCGGTCTTAATGGCGTAGTTTTCTGCTGGTAAGCCAAATGCGTCCCAGCCAACCGGAAAAAAAACATCTCTGCCTTGCATGCGGTAGAAACGAGCCATCATGTCCAGAGCGGTCTTGCTTTCTACATGGCCCACATGCAAGCCGGAGCCGGACGGGTAAGCAAAAGCGAACAGCAGGTAAAAAGGGTCAATCTCTTGGCCTTCAGCCCGTTTGGCTTCGCACTCCTCAATTACATCTTGGAACAAGCCCTCTTCTTCCCAGCGCTCCTGCCAGGCCGGTTCTACACTTTGGTGGTTGTAGTCAAAAGGACTGACCTGCTCTTGATTGAGCTGCTGGTTGGAATCATGGTTCAATTCTTGATCGGAATCGTAGTTAGGCTCTTGATTATCCGAATTTCGGGTTTGATTTTGATGGTTTGAGTTTGACATGTTGTTTTATTTTTAGGTTTTCAAACAAAGCGTATCTGGCTAACTATTATAGCATTTGGGCAGAACGGCGGGTGGGGCGAAGATGGGGGAGATTGCAGATCCTACGAATTTCACCTCCCAACCCCTTCCCCTCAACCAGCCGCTACTCTATAATGGAATTATGTCTGCCCAGCACCCAGCGGGCGCGACCGAACCTGACCGGCTAGGCTCACAGCCAGTTGGTTTTGATTGGCGTCAGTCACTCGCCCAGATCCTAGCTTTATCCGCAGCCCTGTTTGCGGCCTATGTCTGGCTTAGCTTCTCCAGCCTGGCCCAATATTCTTTACAAGTCTTTGCCTTGTGCATCTTGCTTTACTTTATTCTCAAAAAACTGAATGATGCCGCTGTTTGGGAAGTTTTACCTACTACAGCAGTTGATGAAATGATTTTAGTCACTTTTGCCTTTTTAATCTTAATCGGCGCCACCGGCGGGGCTGAGTCTATCTTTTTTCCTTTAATCTTTATTTATTTATTTTTCTTGTCCATGACTATGCATTTGGCCACCGCCATTACCTTATGTTTAGAAGTCTTGTTATTTTTATACGCGCTCTCCCCCAGCCCATCGCTGCTGTTAGTCAACATCCCGATTGTGATGACTTTTTTCTTGTTTGCTAAATATCAATATGATCAAGCTAAAACTAAGCAAACTATAATAGAGATAGAGTCGAACGAGCTGAACAGCTATCAAGTTTTTTTACAGCAAAAAGATTTACAGCTTAACGAAGCAGAAGGTAAGACTTGGGGGTGGGTTAAGTTTTTTAATAATTTTGTGTTTGATTTTTTGCAGCCAAAAATCGACAATTTGATTCAATTAGTAGAGTTTCCACAAAACCATTCCATGGTTAAAGGTCAGCTAACTCTAATTAGATTAGAGTTGGAAAAATTAAAACAACATCTCATAGAACATGGTGCTGAAATAGAAGATGAAACTGAGCAACATAAAACTACACAACACAGCACTACACAGCACGACCCTGCGGCTCCGGTTAATAGTCAGACACAACAAAATGTACAAAATGATCAACAACAAAATGGCCAGTCATATCAGCATCATCCGCAGAATAGCCAGGCCGCGCCCCCTCTTACTTAGCGGTTTAACTCTCATACTGTTTTTACTGGCGCAGCTGGCGGCCCCAGTTTTAAGTAATGCCGATCGGCTGTCTTCAGATAACTTTGTCATTCAGTTTGGCAATTTTAATATGGGCAGTGGGCAGACCGAACGCCAGCCCGGCCAGTCTTACAGTGTCAGCTACACTCTGGGACAAACCGCAGCCGGCCCTTACGGCGCTTACCGCGGCGACCCAGCAGGAGTTAATTATTTTATTGGCTCGGGTTTTCAATACATTTATCAAATCAAGTATTTTACTTTCACCATTTCCGAAACTAACATTGATCTGGGCGTTTTAACTCCCGGTATTTTTTCCAACGCCTCCAACCAACTTTATATCAGCACCCAAGGGGCCGGAGGCTACAGTGTTTATGCTTACGAACTCTACCCGCTGATGCACCGCAGTGGTGAGGCTTATATTCCCGATACGCTATGTAATGCGGGCGTGACTTGTGATGAGACTGAGGCCAAAGAATGGACCGACCCGGACGAACCCGGCTTTGGCTTTAATGCTCAAGGCGAGACGGTCATGACTGACTTTACTAGTGCTGATATAGACTGCAGCGCTGACGACGTTTGCTTTAGACAGTTTGCTGATGTTAGCTCTGCAGAATCAATGCAAAAAGTAATGGAGCTGGATGCCGGCATTCGCGTAGCAGATGACACAGCCACTATTACCTACCGCGCCACTATCGCTGGCGACCAAGCGGCCGGTAATTACGAAACTGCCATTGTTTATGTAGCAGTGCCGGGGTATTAAAAATGACAGTATTTAAAAAGACGGCAACACTTAAAGAGAGAGCCACATTCAAAAAGGCAAAAAGATGCTAGAACTCAAACAAATAATAAATACAACAGTGCTGGTCGGATTAAGCCTGGTGTTTTACACTCACTTTGCCTGCATTCAATCCCCAAACCAAGTTTGGGCTCAGCAGGACCCGCTTATCTCCCCCACTCCAAACCCGACTACACCGACTGCACCGACTGCCCCGCTCTCGCTGCAAGTCTCACCACCCGTCACCTATCTCCACGTTAAACCTCAAGAAACACTGCGTCATACAGTCATGCTGAAAAACACCGGCACTCAAGCCTTGCAGATTACTACACACATTACTGATTTTAAAGCTGATGGCAAAAGCGGCCAACCGATCCTGCAGCGTGGTCAAGCCTTTAATAAAGAAGTCAATCCTGAGTTAAGTTTTGGAGAACCCTTTGTTCTGCAACCGGACGAAAATCGCAGTGTTAATCTTGAGTTAAATGTGTCGCAGCTGGCAGCAGAAAAAGAATATCCTCTGGCCATTTTATTTAATGCCAAAAGTATTAATGACGAAGGCAGCAAAAACAGCTCTACTACTCAGGTAGCAGGTACAGTGGTCAGCAACTTAATTTTATTTATTAGCGAGTCTGACGAAAACCAAGGCGAAATTATTCTGCATCAGCTTAAGATGCCGAAATTAGTGGATAGCTTTGGCGGCATTAAGTTTGAGATTCTGGCAAAGAATGTGGGTAAAAATGCTACTCCAATAGTTGGTCAGGCGACCATCAGTAATATTTTTAATCAGAAAATTGCTGAGTATATTTTTTATCCGGATTACGTGTTGGCAGGCAGTACCCGTTTGATTAGAGGTACAGAATTAAATCCGGATATTTTGAACAGTGAGGGCAAACTAGATCCGGAAAAAGTTAAAGATCTCAGCACCAGCTTGATTTACCGACCGCCTTTGATGTTTGGCTTGTATAATGTAGAGATTCAACTGGGCCAGCAGCAAAGAGCTGTGCAAGTGGTAGCTGCGCCCTTCTCATTAATTGTGGTGGCCGGAGTTGGAGTCTTGATTTATGTAGCGTATAAAAAATTAATTGAGGGAAATAAGCTACATTAAAAACTTGCAAAATGTTAGCACCAAAAAACTGACGTCAAACTGGCACCAAAAGATTATTAGAATTGATCTGCAAAGAAGGATAAAGTTGCCATCAATATCACTAACTATAACAAAAAATCGCAAAATTATTTTTTCATTACTATTCCCCTTGCGCAAGTGTAAGAATCTGTTAATAATTAAGATATTGTAAT
>CAZSQY010000020.1:0-14554 GCA_964609285.1 uncultured Pseudomonadales bacterium | reverse complement strand
CAGGAGCAGATAAATCACTACTAGAACAGAATCCGGCTTACGGATTGCGCCATTTATATTTTATAAATTTCAGCCAACTCAATCTCCCCTTGTGCTTAATCCTTATCAGGAGTTAGACTAGATTTATGCAACTTTGGCAAGCCATTTTATTAGGATTTATACAAGGCTTAACCGAGTTTTTTCCTATCTCTAGTTCTGGGCATCTAGTCTTGCTGCAAAACTGGCTGCAAATTCATCCTCCACCTTTTTATTTTGACGTTTTTATTCACTTAATTAGCTTGGTAGCGATTGTGTATTATTTTCGAAATAAGCTTTGGCAAATTATTTGCAAACCTAACTATAAAATATTAAAGCCAATCTTGATAGCAACCCTGCCTATTTTAGCCGCAGGTCTTTTTATGCGACAACATATTTCAAGCATTTATAGTTCCACGCTAATAGCAGGAATCGGCTTGTTGATAACAGCAGGATTAAATTTTTTTACAGCTCAACGCTACCAACTGCAAGCTTCAAAAAATAATTCTGGGTTAAAAAGTAGCAACCTTACTTGGTTGGCTGCATTAAAAATTGGTTTTTTGCAAATTCTGGCAATTTTACCGGGAATATCACGCTCAGGATCAACTTTACTCGGAGGTAGTTTGGTACATTTGTCTAAGCAGGAAGCTTTTGAGTTTAGTTTTTTATTGGCAATTCCAACTATTTTAGCAGCCAATATTGCAAACACTTTACTTTCAAATCTTAGCAATCCTTTAATTACTGATAATGTTAATCTTAGTTTGTTTTTGATTGGAGGCAGTGTCTGTCTAATCACCAGCCTGCTTAGTTTAAAGTTGCTTCACAATTTCTTAAAGCATCAAAAGTATCAGCTGTTTGGCTGGTATTGTCTAATTTTGGGTATAATTAGTGTTTTCATAAGTTTGCTTTAGAAATCTAGAAATTTAAAAAATTTTTAATAATAAGTACTAAGATCCCCGGTGACGATAGCTTAAACTTTCTTGAATATGTTTGCTTTTAATACTTGCTGAACTATCCAGATCAGCAAGAGTTTGCGCTACTTTAATTACTTTAAACAAAGCTCGATTTGATAGTTTTAATTGCTGACAAGCTTGAGCTAAAAATTCTTCACAGCTTGAATTTAAAGTTAAATATCTTCTAACTTGAGGACCGGTTAAACGCGAGTTAAGGTTAAATGGCAGATCTTTATACCGCTCAGCTTGCAGTTGTCTGGCCCCTACAATTCTTTTTCTAATATCCTTGATGTCTAGGCGATTGGGTTGCCCAGACAAAAGCTTCCTGGCCTTAGTCATAGCAATATTTAAAAACAAATCAATTCTATCCAAAACAGCCCCTGATATTTTTTGTTGATAGCGCGTTCTTTGTAGAGGACTACATTTGCATGGTTTAATATTGGTTCCATAAAAACCACAAGGGCAAGGATTGTGAGCTGCAATCAAAATAAACTGAGCAGGATAAGTGACCGTACTTCCAAGCCTATCAATACTAATTAAACCCTCAGTTAAGGGTTTAATTAAGCCTTCCAGCGCAACTGTCCGAAATAAATTAAACTCATCCAAAAAAAGCACACCCCGATGAGCCAGACTAATAAGTCCGGGCTGTGTTGGATTACCTCCTCCCAACAACTTAGCTGCTGTCACTAAGTGATGAGGAGCTACCACTGGCGGTGCTGTGGCAAAACTCCTTAAATCACTTTGGGCAATTGAACGCAAAAAGGAAACTTCTAAAGCTTGATCATAATCCAGTGGCGGCAAAAGAGATTGCAAAGCTTCTGCCATCAGTGTTTTTCCGCAACCCGGCGGTCCGGTAAACAAGCTGTGATGACCGCCCGCTGCAGCCAAAATTAAACCTTGCTTAGCTTGCGGTTGATCAATTACATCGGCCAAGCTTATTTCAAATTCTTGTGGCTGCAAACTATATTGAGCAGCGGCTGAGTAAGCAATTTTTGGCTTGGACTCTAATAAATTTCGAATGTTTTTTATAGGAATTAATTTTATATGATTAATCATCTTAACTTGTTGCAAATCACTATCAGGCAAAAAAACACGCTTAAAGCCTGCCTGCCTAGCTTTTAAAACTAAGGCAAAAATACGGGGCACCGGTTGAACCACGCCATCAAGACCCAGCCGGCCAAAAAAACAATCTTTTCGGTTAAATTGAACTAATTGATAATTGCTAAGCAAAGCTGCAATCATGCCCAATTCTAAATGCTGACTTTTTTTTGGAATATCTGCCGGAACTAAATTAAACACAGTGCGGCAGCTTTTAAACTTGATCTTTTGTGATTTTAAACTGGATAAAATTCTTTCTCGAGACTCTCTAACTACCTTTTCCGCCAGACCAGTCATGACAATTTTCGGAATACCCTGATGAGTACTGGTCTCGATTGTAACTTGAATTGGGGTTAAACCTCGAAAAATGAGAGATGAAACACTGCTATGCATATAAACTTAACTTATAGCAGTAAACTGACACTAAACTGACATTTGAAGAATTGCTGGGCAAGCCAGAGAATAACAGGTACCATTAGTGAATAGAATTACCACAAAATACGATAAACATATTTATAAGCATCTTGACTCGAATCGCGTATTTCAACTTTATCTGAAGGGGAGTAATAGGTGCCCTCAAATCTAAAATACTCACCATCGGTACCATAGAAACGAGTGCTCTCATGGGGGATTTTAATTTTAATCCGTTCAGAACGTCGTTTACCAATCCAGGTGATCTCGACACCCCAAGGATTATTATAAAATTGACTGTCAATAATCTTATTATAGCGATCGTCTTGAATCGACAAAGAATTCTTTTGCCACTCACCTCTAAATTCATACATCCGAGCTCCATCAGGCAGCCGTTTGACTCCAATACTATGATAGCTGGTAAAGCGATCGTTTTTGACCACGTAAACCAGAGCGCTGATGAAGGCTCGCTGACGATCGGTCATATTAAGTCTATTGTACCTTATTTTAAGGCTAACTTCAGCGCCCCGTATACCGCTGGTTGATGAGGAAGAATTAGCTCGGCTCGAGGAAAATTTTGTTTAAGCTGCCGATTAAGAGCCTGAATCATTGGAGTAGAGGTAGCGATACTGCCACCTAAAACTAAATCAAATTTTTTATCAGTTAAGTCTAGTTTTGCTGTTACAGTCGCTATCATTAACCATAATTCATCAACAGCATGCTCAAAAATCATTTGTGCTACTGCATCATCTTGTTTCATAGCTTTAAATAATAAAGGTGAAACTTGTGCTATTTGCGATTTACTCAAATCGGGTTGATAAACTTTAGTTTTTAAATCAGGAACGCGATCAATATTAAAATAATCTAACACTAATTTTTTTAAAACTGTTGTAGGACCACGGCCATCATAGCTATTCACCACTGCTTTAAGTACATGACGACCAATTTCATAACCTGAGCCCTCATCAGATAACAAATAGTCCAATCCGCCTGCTTTAGCAGTTGTACCCTGATCATTTTCACCATAGCAATTACTACCTGTGCCGGAAATTAAAACTATGGCATTATCGCGATCTGTACCGTTAACTAAGGCCAGAACAGCGTCATTAAGGATGGCAAATTGCTCAACATTAAACTGAGACATCAGTGGTTGAAAAATTTCAGCAGCAGCTGCCTCTTCTGATTCTGTGTCCACGCTGGCTAAACCAAAAATTGCCATTTCAATGGTGTAATCAGCCTCTTCTATGGATGAAGTGACTTGTGTTAAACCTTTAGCCAAATTCTGCTTGGCTTTTTTCTGGCCTGCAGCTACCAAGCTGGTTGGACCGACATCAGCTTGAGCGAGCTCTTGTCCTAATTGGTCTGCTAATAACAACTGAGTTTTGGTGCCTCCACCGTCTATTCCGAGTATGTAGTTCATAAAGTTGAGGGTTTAAGCATATCTTGTAATTGACCTTCCCGAGCCTTCAAATATTCTATCACTAAATCAACGTAAACAGCGTGGCTCCAAACTAAGGGCGTTGCTGACAAAGATTCTCCGGAATAAGGATCTAGCTGTTCAGCTAAAACACCGGAAGGATACATGTGAGAAGTTACCCAATCTAAAATTTTTTCAACTTCGGCTAAGTCCTCTTGATTAACTTCGATTTTGTGTAAAATCCGCAGTGCTTCCCACATGGTAGTAATCAACCAAGGATTGGACAAGTCTTTGCGACGAAAATATTCATCTTTTTCATAACGGATAATGCCCCCTACGTGCGTGGGATTGGTTAAGCGGCTCCGGCTCTGCTTTAAACTACTGGTAAAACGCTGTTCATGTTGCTCTAAAACTCCAAAATACCAAAGACCGAAAAGTGAGCTCGCGTCAAGCGTCTGATCTAATTCTAAATGTTTATTTGCCGGCACGGCCATGCGCACAAAAGCTCCCAATTCTTTGTTATATAAATGCTGGTTCATGGCAGTTTTAATTTCTTCCGCAGTCTTTTTATAACGGCGCATGTGATTGCGTTTGCCCAAAAGC
This sequence comes from uncultured Pseudomonadales bacterium, assembly GCA_964609285.1. Classification (GTDB taxonomy): domain Bacteria; phylum Patescibacteriota; class Microgenomatia; order UBA1400; family PJMF01; genus CAZSQY01. The sequence goes on along the minus strand of CAZSQY010000020.1, from coordinate 10,057 downwards.
TTGCTAAACTTAGAAGCAGCCATCAATCCTCCAAAGACAGCACTGCAAGTATAGGTTGATACTCCAATTTTTTCTTCCCAAAGGTCATAAGAGGGTAAAGGCAAGCCCGTTTTTTCATCTCTAAACATGACTAAAAAATCTGCAATCTTTTCGATTAGAGGAGTGTACAAATTTTCAATAAATTCCAAATCTTCACTGAGTTTATAGTGCTGCCATAAAGCAAACAAAACTCCGGCACTCTCATCCTCTTGAATTGGCAGCTGTAGTATTTTATCCTTCAGCCACTGCTTCTGCGCCGTAGCGGCATGCCAGGTGGAGCCTAAACTTTGATCTGAATTGTAGCGATGATGCAAATAACCATCAGGGTGCAATACATCAGCACAAAATTGAAAAAAAGGCTTTGTTACCTCTGTGAATCCTGCCTTATCTAAACTGGTGGCAATAAAAGCAGCATCTCGAGGCCACATATAAGAGTAATCATCTTTACCATACTGAATCATGGCGCTGTCCGCTGAAGCAATAATGCTTCCACGGTTATCAGTGTGCGCCCTCAAAATAAACAAAGAAGTATCAAATAACTTTTTTTGCGCCTCAGCTAAATTTTCTGACTTGAGCTCTGATCTTTCTTGCCAAGCAAACCAAAAGTTTTCTGTAGAGTGTAGCATTCCTTCCGGCGTTTTTTCATAAACTAAATCATTTAACTCATATGCGTTTTCTAGAGTTTCACCTACACAGATCCAATAATAAATCCTGCTTTTACTTTTTGGCTCACAATGGCTCTGGAGTTTAATGGCGCTATCCACACTCCCATGCTCAACCGCATTCTGCGATAAAACTCCATCTTCAGCATCTACATAAGTACCCAAGTGCCCCTGATATTGATAGGCCCCAACAGTATAATCCTCAATTGATTGGCCAGATTGAGTGCCGCCGTTTACAATAAAAACCCTTCTACCTCTGTAATGAACAACAGCATTGTGAGTCGGATCATAAAAGGCTGTATTGCGCTTTTTATTTTCTCCGATGGCAAAATATTGGTGAAAAAATAGTTCAACCCGCATAGCCTCATCTGTGTGATTATAGATATCCACTTGCCTGATAAAAATATTTTTCTCATTGTAAACAATATTTTCCATAACTAAACTCACCCCTAGCTTCTCATGCTTGCAAACCAAATAACCAACCAAGGTATCGGGTTTATAACCGATATTGATTTCCCAGTCTGAATCATGGAGCCAGGTAAACTGGCCGTTGATCCTGACACCAATTCGATGTTTATGGCCGCTAACATGGTTTTCCAAGCCTACGTAAGGAAAATGAAAATCACGAACATACCCGTGTAAATCCAGGGCAACTAAAATTTCACCATTACCAATGACTAAAGCGCGCGGCATACGTTCCAAATAAATTTGTAAATTAGTAACATATGTGTATTCATTTCTGAAGAGCAGGCCCCTCAGAACCAGATTCTGATTATACCTGCAGCAAATTTAGCCACCAGAAGGTAGGCCGCGGGTATCACCAAAATTATTTTATACTGCTTCCACTATAACAATCTTTCCTCAAGATCAGCAAGCACCACACTATAGCGGCGATAAGCTTCAAGTGGGGAATCGTAGGGACTGAAATAAGCATGAACATCACCGTCAGCTGACCATTTGGTGCACATGTAATAAAAATGATCGCTAGTTTGAAGCTTGCGCCAGTCATTAATTAAAGTTTGATCTTGTGAGTTCAACACTGGCTTTTCTAAAGCATATAAAGCCCTGAGTGCATCGACCTGCATAGAATTACCTAGCCAGGCAGTTAAATCTCGGTCTATGTCAGCCCAAGAAATGTAACGAGGCACGTCATAAACTGGCAGCTGCTGCATTTCTTCTGGGTTAAGCTGTGAAAAAACTTCTGTGGGAGTTACGCAGTGATTATAAGGTGACTGCAAAAAATCGTGAATAAAAGTTTTGAAAAATTCAAAAATACCGGTGTCAGCCCATTGATGTTCACCAAAAGTTTCAAAATCCATAAACAAGTTAATTAGAGATTCATCTGGATAAGCCTGGATCCAGTCAAGATAGCGATTAGCATATAAAGGATACCATTCCCATTCGGGGTTACTGAATCTAAAGGCAATATCGTCAGAAAACTGAGCGTGTTTTAAAAGCAAGGGGAGAGCAGGTTGAGAATGAGAACGAAAAATCTGAGTTAAATCACGACCTCCTAAAAAAGGTTCGACCGCTTCAGTAAGAATTCCTTTAAATTTAAATTGACTGTCAGCCAAAATTTGACTAATCTCATTAGAGTAAATTAATTCTGTGTTACGAAAAACCTGGGGCTTAACCCCAAAAACTTGTTCTATTTTATTCTTGTGCTTAATAATTTGATATATAAATTCATCTTTTGAATATAAAAAGGATAGAGAGTGATAGTATGTTTCTGAAAGTAAGTCTAAAGTAGTATTTTGAGCTATTTTCTGAATTAAATGAATAATCTCTGGCTTCCATTGCTCAGCCTGATCAAGAAAAATTCCGGAACAAGATAGGGTAATTTTAAACCTTGGCTCATTAACAGCTATATCGCGCAGCATTCTGAGCATGGGCAAATATGACTTAGCCGCTACCTTTTTAAAAATCTGTTCATTGCCCGAATGGTCGTTCGTATGCTTGGAAAAATATTGCTTTTGATGACTGATATCAAAAACATTAAACTCATCCAGACGGTAAGGTTGATGCAGTTGAAAATATAGACAAATGTCAGGCATAGGAATTATTCCAAACTTTAGGAACCTAAAAAAGCAGTTTGATAAACCTGTTTAAGCTGATGAGCTGCTCGGTCCCAGGTGGCATAATTTAACTCTTGATTTTGCTGAGTTATTATCTCCTGCCTGTAACCCTGATTAGACAACAGTTCAATAATTTTCTCAGCCATAAGTTCTTCATCCCAAAAATCTGTTTGGATACAACTTTGCAAAATTTCACTTACCCCCGAATTCTTAGATACAATTACAGGCACGCGATGCTGCGCTGCTTCTAGTGCCACTAAACCAAAAGGTTCTGAAACAGACGGCATTACAAACACGTCAGTCCTTTCTAATAAGCGGCGTTTCTGCTCTCCTCGTACAAAACCACTAAACAAAACATGAGCTGTTAGCTCTTGACCAGCAGAGTGAACTAACAGCTCATGATATAAGTGACCGCTGCCTGCCAGGACAAATAAGACTTGAGGAAAGCGTTGCATCACTTTGCGACCGACATTGATAAAATGATAAGCACCTTTTTGATTGGTTAAGCGACCCATAAAACTCACCACGGGGCGTTTAAAAGAAAAATTAGATCGATCTTTATTAGGCTCATAATTTAGGGGAGTGACACCATTATGTACCACCCGAATTTTAGATGGATCCAGCTCATATTTATCTACCAATAAACGTTTTGTAAAATAGCTGACCGCAATAATTACATCACTCTTGGCCAACCCTTCTTGTTCTACATTTTGAATATATGCACTGCCATTCCCATCCGGAATCCGATCATATTCTGTGGAATGAACGTGGCTAACCAATGGCTTGTGAGTTTTGTTTTTTAAATTTATGCCGGCAGGAAAAGACATCCAATCATGGGCGTGAATCAGACCGTAATCATTTTGATAAGCCAGGGCTTGTTTTTCTACCAAATGTGAATATTCTTGCACCTTACGCTCAATTTCTGACTGAGGTAGAGTACGTAGTTCATGACTATCAAGTTGTGGCTCAGTTTTTGAAGAAGAGGTTGACTCAGACTCCATATAAGCTGTGAAAGGCGGGTTGTCAATTTGTCGATTCTCCCATTCAGGATCATAACAACTTAACAGACGCATGTGTCTGGGTTGCTGAGATAGACTGTAGGGCAAAGTAAAATAAATGCGAGTATTCTGATTGGCCAAAGCTTGGGTCAAACCTTCGCATGCTACCCCCAATCCGCCACTATTATGCGGCGGATATTCCCATCCGATCATTAGTATAGAATCAGTGGCGCTGGTCATGCGGTCTATTCTTATGTTAACGGTTTTTTTATCAATATAGCAAGGTGAGATTTTTAATTTTAATATCAAACTAATTATTGCAATATCAGACTATTAAATTTTAAAAAAAGCAGGAGCGAATATGCTAAGTAATAGGCCCTATTTATAAACTACTTAGTAACAAAAAAAATTTAAAATTAGAGTTTGACTGACTGATTCGGTTATAATCGAATTATGTTTAAACATATCATTTATTATTTAAAAAGACCTTATCATTTTTTTAAAACCGGACTGCTGCAGGGACTATTTGGTCAATTAAAATATCGTTTTCCTGCAAATCAAATCAAAGTCATTACTATTACTGGTACTGATGGTAAAACTACTACCAGCACCCTAGTTTTTAACATGCTCAACCAAGCAGGCCACAAAGCCGGGCTAATTTCCACAGTTGAGGCTAAAATTGGGCAGGCAAAAATTGAGACCGGCCTTCATGTAACTGCCCCTCGCCCTTTACAATTACAAAAACTGCTTAGACAAATGGTTGACGCTAATTGCGAATATGCGGTCATTGAAATGACATCCCATGGAGTTTACCAATACCGTGACTGGGGTATTAAACCTGTAATTGCCGGCTTAACCAATGTTTCTCACGAGCACCTTGATTATCATCTTGACTACAATCAATATATACAGGCTAAAAGTATACTGCTGCGAAAAGCACAAGTGGTTTTTTTAAATGAAGATGATCAATCTTTTTATAGAATGAAGCAGCGCCTTGATCTTAAGCAGCAAAAAGTCAATTCCTATTCAGCTCAAGAAAAACTAGATTCTAAAATTCATCAAACCATCAAGGTTAAATTTCCTGAATCTTACAACCAAATGAACGCTCGCTTAGCAGTAAAAATCGCTCAACACCTACAACTTAAAACAACAGATATTACACAGGCCATTAAAAATTTTCAGGGAGTAGCCGGAAGAATGGAGGAAGTGGAAGCCGGCCAACCTTTCCGCGTCTTTGTGGATTTTGCTCATACACCCAATGCTTTAGACAACGCTTTGAGTTCGCTACGTAAAAAACTTAGTCAGCAAAAAAGAAAGGGGCGTTTAATTACACTTTTTGGCTCAGCCGGCCACCGAGATCAATCCAAACGGCCTTTTATGGGGCAGGCTGCTGTTAAACATGCTGATTTGGTCATTATTACTGCTGATGATCCCAGAACAGAAAACGTTTGGACCATTATCCAGCAAATCAAAAGTGGGGCCAAAGGTAGTCTGCATAAAATCATCTCTATAGCTGACCGCCGCCGCGCCTTAGAATTTGCTTTAACTGAACTGGCAAAGCCGGGGGATATTGTGGGATTGATGGGTAAAGGGCCAGAAAAAAGCTTAGCTATTGGGCATCAAGAAATTCCCTGGAGTGATAAAAAAATAGCGACTGAAATTTTGCAGCAAAATTTAAAAAGTAGCAGATAAAATTAACTTCACTAACTAACAACACACAGCTAAGCAAATATGCCTGATCTCTCGCAATTCCAACATTTTTATTTAATGGGCATCAAGGGCGTAGCTATGACTTCCTTAGCCCAAATCTTGCTCGATGCTGGCAAATCGGTAGCAGGCTGTGATGTAACAGAAGAATTTGTAACTCAAGAAATACTGAATAACCTGAACTTAAAAATCGAGACAGGTTTTACTCACAACCTGCCCGAAAATACACAGGTAATAATTTACACCTCTGCTCACGGCGGTCCTCAGAATCCAATTGTGCAGCAGGCTAAAGAAAAAAATCTACCAACTTTATCTCAAGCTGAAGCTTTGGCTTATTTTTTCAATCAAAAGCAGGGCGTAGCTGTTTGTGGTGTAGGAGGTAAATCAACCGTAGCAGCCATGATTACTTGGATTTTACATCGATTGCGCCTGCTGCCTTCTTATTCAGTCGGCGTAGGTAAAATCATTGGTATGGAAAAAACCGGTGCCTGGGAAGTATCGGGACAACATTTTATTGTTGAGGCAGATGAATATGTGATAGATACAACTGCAATTTCCAGGGGAGAAGCAATCACGCCACGTTTTTCATTTTTGAAGCCGAACATTTCAGTCTGTACCAATTTAGAATACGACCATCCGGATGTTTATCAAAGCTTAAATCATACTCTGACCGTTTTTGGAGAATTCTTACGCAGCACTCAAGCAAACGGTACACTAATATATAATCACAACAGTCCTTCTTTAGTTGAGTTAATTAAAACTCACCGAGATCAATTCAAACAAAAATCTTTAAATTTACAATCATTTGGTTTACATGCAGAAGCAGATGCGCGTATAAAGCAGAGTCGAGTTGAAAATCAAACCAATATAGGTGACGTTGAAATTTTTGACCAATACTATCAACTGCGGCTGGCTATTCCGGGCGACTTTAATCTTTTAAACGCCCTAGCAGCTATCTTAGCCGTCAAAAATCTGGGAGTTGAAGTTAACCAGGCAATCAAGGCATTAAACAGTTTTAAAAGCACTAAGCGCCGCTTTGAGTTTATTGGCGAAAAAGAAGGCGTGCTTTATTATGACGACTATGCTCACCATCCCCATGAAATTAAAAAAACCATTGAGGCTTTTAAAGCTTGGCATCCAAATCAGCGCAAAATAGTAGCTTTTCAACCGCACACCTATTCAAGAACCAAAGAACTTTTATCAGACTTTGTGGACGCATTAAGCCTAGCTAAAGAGGTTGTACTTTTGGATATTTTCCCTTCTGCCCGTGAAGCCTTTGACCCCGATATTTCTTCTGACTTACTGGTAGAACAAATCCAACAACAATATCCTCTAACTAAAATTCAAAATTTAAAAACTATTGATTCTTTAGCAAATTATTGTCAAACTCAGCTGCAAGACGGCGACATACTCTTAACCATGGGTGCAGGCGACATCTATAAAGTTTATGAACAAATCGGTTTTATCCTAGGCACAACCTCCTGACAGCTTAACCTCATAGATGATATAATCGGTTGCTGGTAAAATTTAATGAAAAGTGGGGCAGGAAAAGTGTTGCTAAAATCCTTAACAACCTAGCCTCGGTGGCGGAATTGGCAGACGCGCGAGACTTAAAATCTCGTGGTTTCACAACCGTGTGGGTTCGATTCCCACCCGAGGCACAAGGAGTTCATTTAACATAAATTTAAAAAAAAGCGCGGGAGTAGCTCAGTTGGTAGAGCGTCTCCCTTCCAAGGAGAAGGTCGCGGGTTCGAGCCCCGTCTCCCGCTCATGATAACCAATCGTAATCAGCGATTTGGTAGCATGAATGTGGAGGCTTGGGAGAGAATCCCGGTTCCGACGGCAAGAGCAAAGCTCCTGCCTAGTGCTGGGAGTCATCAAGAAATACAATTGAGGAGCAGCGAGCCGTCTAATACGGAGCACAATATAACAATAAGCGCAGCACCCGAGCAATACTGGGAGCTTTACTGAGGAAAGCGAGCAGTGGAGCCCCATCTCCCGCTCAAATTTATCGTCGATCTTCTAGCGGATATTCACCGTGATTTCATTCGACCATAACCAAGAATTACTGTCTTCCTGCCATGGCCTAAATTTGGCTCGATAGCTGCCTGGGGCCAAACCGGATAAATCTTCAGCCGGAATATCAACTTTACCGCTAACAGCTCGATACCATTTAAACACCTCACCATCTTGGTTCAAAGCTTCAAGATAACCAGTATAACTCCGGTTTAAAATATGTAAGCTGTAGCCTTCATTTTGACCAATGGTAATTTGACTGCCTCTTTGGCCGCCAGCGCTAACCTCAACTTGCAGTGATAATTGTTCTACTTTCGTTGGAACCGGTGTTGGCAATTGAGTTGGCTTAGCTGTCCTATCATCCGGCAAACTCGTAGGCGTTAGAGAGAGAGACTTTTCTTCAACCGGCACTTGCATTTCTTGATCAGAAGAAGCCAGAACTTCAACTTCAATATTATTAGACCAAGCAATTTGCGTATTACCCACCCTTTGTTCTGCTGAAAAACTATCATCCGGAACCCATATCCTAAACCGAGCTTGATAAACTCCGGGCGACAAATTTTGAGTCTCCTCGCCTGGAATTGTGACCAAGCCTTCCTCAGCCCAATACCATTTTCGTACTTGGCCAGACTGACCGATTTCTTCAAGATAACCGGTATAAGGGGTATTTTTAATCTTTAATTGATAGGATTCACCTTGTCTAATACTAATAGCTGTCGCACTTTCACCCGCTGCATCTTTTGTCAACTCAACTTCCAAAGGTTCATTGTGATAAAAATAGTCCAGGGTCGAGATAGTCTCAGGATAAACCATGTTGTCATTTAGACAGTCTGCGTCAAAGTTACATGCAATGGGCTCTTTGAGCTGCGCATGCGGATCTGTATTAAAGCGCTTTGTCTCAATTTTTACCAAACCAATATCCTTGACAAAATACCAAGATTCACGCAGCAGCCAATTTTCACTCATACTTTGACTAGCACTTTTTTCAAAAAAATCCGCACGCAAAGCTTCACCGGAATATTCAAAAAACTTGCCCTGAATGTCAACCTCATCCATTTCTAAACGATAAATCCAATTTTGAAGAGGGGATATTTCTAGACGATAAAAAGGCTCTAAACTTTGCCCACTAAAAGGTGTGGTCTCAGTCTCATGATGAGTACTATAAGCAGAGGTATCTACTAAGTAGGTGTGAGGTACAGAAATCGGATATCTCAAACCAAGAATATAAGCTGGAATCTGCGAGTCAGTGCTGCCGGTAATGTACATTTTTTCAAACCTATTTGAGTCAATATCACGGATATTTTCTCGCAAATATCTTTTTTCACCAACTGAAGTAATAAAATTATTAAAATTGGTCAGAGGATAAGGAAAGCTATATTCTGGCGCTACTATCATCCATCTTAAGTTAGTATCTGAATCAGCTTCTGTTCGCTTTGGATGATGATAGGCAAAAACCGCATCTTTAGTAAATCTCCAAGGAATAGTCATCACATTCCCCCACAGAGTCCTTTCCTCCATCTGAATGCGAAGCCTATTGGTCTGATTATAAATATTATTTTGAGAAGTAAAAATATAAGTATAGCCGGGTTGATAAATAAAATAGTCCCTAGGATCAATCATTTCTTCCTCTTGCTTAGCAGCTGAAGTGACATTTACCAATACACGGTTGCTCCATTTATCATGTGTTCCGGCTTGTCGAAATTGAGCATAATACTGGCCCTCTTCATAATCTTGATTACTGTAAAAAACATCAAACTTATCAATTCTGGCAATACCATCGCGTCCGCTGTGAAAATCTCCCCAACTCTGAGATTTAGTCCATTGCCCGCAGTTTCCATCCGGGCTGCAGTATTGAGTGCGAACAGCAAGACGAGTAGCACAAGTTTTATTTGCATTAACAGTTTTTAAATGTAAGTAATAACGAGGATAATCAGGAGTGATGGAAACAACCGTAGTAGGGTTAGTCTTATCAAGTGACACCCGCGCTGTTAATCTACCACATTTTTGCTGCTGAACCGCAAAATCAGCTCTAGAACCAAAGTTAAAGTCAAAATCTGACTGGATTAAATAAATACCAATCAAAACCGAAATAATTAAAAACAAAAAAATAAGTATGCGTGGGAGATTATTTTTCATATTATCAAATTATCATACTCAAACTGTTCTGACTAGTTGAATGAAAAAATTATTAGTTTAAGATGAAGGGTTCGCAGCTGAAATTCCACATTATTTTAGATACAATATAAGCTTAGCAAATTATTTTTCGCCGGAGAGTAGCTCAGGCGGCTAGAGCGCACGCTTTGGGAGCGTGAGGTCGCAGGTTCAAGTCCTGTCTCTCCGACAATAGTTATTTCAAATAGCCTTTGCTATATGAAATAATTTATTACTATTGGAGGGACCTGGAGGTGAGCCTAGTTCCGACGGCAAGAGTGAAGCAGCTTATAACAATCTTGCGTAACTCCTGCCTAGTGCTGGGAGCGAGTTTGAAAAACGAGCGAGCAGGGCAGTCCTGTCTCTCCGACATGAATAAAAGAATGGCTAAACAGCCATTCTTTTTATT
>CAZSQY010000019.1:0-14997 GCA_964609285.1 uncultured Pseudomonadales bacterium | reverse complement strand
CAGCAGAATTACACAAAGCTTTTCAAAAACTGGGAATAACTAATAAGTATTTTGTTTTACCCTGGATTGAGGAAGCCGACTTAGTTTGGCTGTATCAACACACGAGTTTAGCTCTATCTCGAGCAGGCGCTAATACTTTGGAAGAATTAATTTATTACCAACTTCCAGCAATTTTAGTACCCCTGCCCCACTCTCATTTTGATGAGCAGCAACACAATGCTAATTATTTAGCAGCTCATCAGGCTGCTTATTTGCTAAAGCAGACTAAATTAAACTGGACTAATTTTCAACAAGCTGCGACCCACATCTTGACTAAGCGTCAATCATATGTAGCTAATCTTGTTCAACTTCAAGAGCAACAGATTACCAATGCTGCTCAGCAGATCTACCAACAGTTGAAGCAATTAGTGTAAGTTTGGCCAATGTCATTTCAGCGCAGATCAAACTCTACTCGACTTAAACTTAAGCAGTCTCTATTAATCAGCTGCTTTGTTTTAGGATTGGTAGTAATCGGAGGATATTTTTTACCTATTCAGGAATTAGAAATTAAATCCAATCCCGAATCTCAAGACACGCTGCAAACTCAGCTCCAATTTTTATTAGGTCAGTCTTTAGTTTTTACTAATTTGGAAAAAACGCCTTTATTTACTACCACCCTTACTAATGATAAAGGTCAAATTTTTGTTCCAACTAAAATTCAAAAAAGACTTCCGGGTACATTGATTATTACTTTCGAAGAGCAAGATCCTTTATACCGTCTACTCTGGCAAGATAATCTCTATTTGGTCAATTCTCAGCATTATCTAACAGCAGATGTGGCTGCTTTTGAGTTGCCGACTGTAGAAGTCTCCCCGGCTTATCAGGATAAAATTCACCCAGAAAGAATCGATGCTATTTTTAATCAACAAATTCAGAATTTTTTGCAAAGTTTTCAGGATCAGCAGCTAGAATTTGACAAGTTCTATATGGATCAAAAAGAATCTTACATTACTTTTAATGGGCTGCAATTTATTTTTGAAGATAATACTGACGCAGCTGTACTAGCAGCTAAACTAAAATTAATACAACTTAATTTGGATCAACTTACAACAAATATTGGTCCTATTACGACAGTTGATTTGAGATTTGATTTGCCAGTGGTTAAAAACTCTAGACAGACACAGTCTGATGCTAGCGAAAGCGCCAATCTAGATGAGAATAATAGTTCTGAGGTGTTTGAGGAAATTTTAGAATCAAATTCTATCGAAACAACCGAATCAGGGACAATCTTGATTGAAGCCCCAACCGAGGAAAATTAATAAAGCTCACTCTTGGGAGAAAATACACTAGATAATTTTATTCAGCTCGACAGATAAGGCTAATTTTTGCTATATTTAATCTATATTCTATGAGTAAAGAAAACGTGATTACAGCAATAGATGTGGGGAGTGATAAAGTTGCTACACTGATTGGCTCTTATGGTGGTGAAAACCCTCAGTTGCAGGTAGTTGGTATGGCAGCCGTTGCTTCTAAAGGAGTCAGAAAAAGCATGATTGTTGATTTAGAGGAGGTCTTGGTTTCAATTGAGCAAAGCTTGAATGCTGCTGAAAGAATGGCTGGCTTTAGTGTAAATAGTGCTTTTGTTTCTGTATCCGGAGTACATATTAGATCACGTAATTCTCGAGGTGTGGTGGCAGTGGCTGATCCTGATCAAGAAATTAGTCCGCAAGACGTAGAACGGGTCATTGAGGCAGCTAGGGCTGTGTCAGTTCCTTCTGAAAGAGAAATTATTCATGTAGTGCCGCGCTATTTTAAAGTTGATTCACAAGAAGGAATTCGCGATCCGGTTGGTATGACCGGCGTTAGACTTGAATCAGAAGCTCACATTATTACCGGTCTCTCAACCAGTTTAAAAAACTTGGCCAAATGCATTAATGATTTAGGAGTCAAAGTTGATGGCTTTGTTTTTTCAGGATTAGCAGCGGCTGAAGTGACTTTAACTGAAACCGAAAAAGAATTAGGAGTGGTGGCCTTTGATATTGGTGCTGGCACTAGTTCGTTTTGTGTTTATACAGAAGGGGTTCTAGAGTATTCTGGTGCTTTACCTCTTGGAGCCCGTCACATCACTCAAGATATAGCTGTGGGATGCCGCATTAGTTTGGAAAGTGCTGAAAAAATTAAAGTTGCTTTAAGCAAAATGAAGGAACAGAAAATTAAGCCTCATCCGGGTGAATCAAAAAAAGAGTTTGGTAAAAGAAAACGTGAAGAAGATAAACTAGATTTAGACAGACTTGGAATTCCAGATGCCACTGAAGAATTGTCTCGAACCATGATTGTTAAGAGGATTATGTATCCTAGAATGCAGGAAATTTTTACTATGCTGGGAGAAAAGCTAAATCAAGAAAAACTTTTAACTGATATTCCGGCAGGATTAGTTATATCCGGCGGAGGTGCAAACACTGTTGATATTAATTTGGTTGCAAAAAAAGTGCTGGGTGTTCCGACGAGAATGGGCAAGCCGGAACAAGTGACAGGATTAGTGGGCGAGGTCAACAGTCCCGCTTTTGCTACTAGCGTAGGCTTGTTAGCATATGGCCGTAAACAGGGAGCTGGCGAAAGTGTTGGTCGCAAGATTAATTTGGGAGAAGTATTTAGGGACTTGAAACTGGGTAGGCTGGGTCAAAAACTACTTGGATTTTTGAGAAAACTTCTACCTTAAACACCGTCTTTTTTCTTACTTGGCAGTTTCAAATGATAGTGGTAGACTTTGATATACATATTTAGAGATAGAGTGGATAAAAAAGACAACAGTATTGAAAAATTAGATTTTGATGAGATTTGTTTATCAATTTATTGAGAATTAAACGAAAAGCAGAAAATATGGGATTAGTTAAACCTTCGAACAACACTTTTGCCAAGATTAAAGTACTCGGTGTCGGCGGCGGCGGTGGCAACGCTGTTAATTCTATGGTGGAGTCCAATCAGATTGACGGTGTAGAGTTTATTTCCGTTAACACTGACGCTCAGGCGCTACTGACTTCAAAAGCAGAAACTAAGCTGCAGATTGGCAGCAATTTTACCCGAGGTTTGGGGGCCGGAGCTGATCCTGAAGTGGGCCGGACCGCTGCTGAAGAGAGTCAAGAAAAACTTAAAGACATGCTGTTTGACAGTGACATGGTTTTTATTACCGCTGGTATGGGCGGAGGCACCGGCACCGGCGCTGCTCCCATTATTGCCGAAGTGGCTAAAGAAGCGGGAGCTTTAACCGTGGCAGTAGTGACCAAGCCTTTTGCCTTTGAGGGTATTCGCCGCATGCAAACTGCTGAAGAAGGCATTGAAATTCTCAAAGATCATGTTGATACCTTAATTGTTATTCCCAATCAGCGTTTGATGGAAGTGGTGGATAAAAAAATGACTTTAATGGATGCCTTCCGTTTAGCTGATAATGTTTTGGGTCAAGGTGTTAAAGGTATTTCAGATTTAATTACAGTGGCTGGTTTAATTAACGTTGATTTTGCGGATGTTAAAACTATTATGCAGGATTCGGGTACGGCCCTGATGGGTATAGGCGAAGCCTCAGGCGGTGACCGGGCTGTTAATGCGGCTCGTATGGCGATTTCCTCTCCTCTTTTAGAAGTTTCTGTTGAGGGAGCCAAAGGCATTTTATACAACATCACCGGTGGTTCTAATATGACTATGACAGAAGTTTCGGATGCTTCAGCCATTATTGCCAATGCAGCTGATCCGGATGCCAATGTTATTTTTGGGGCAAACCTTGATGAAGAAATGGGTGATCGCATTAAAATCAGCGTGATTGCAACTGGTTTTGAGGGCGATGATTTGGGCTTAGGTGTGGGGCGCAAACCTATGTTTGGTGCTTACAGCCAGCGATCACAAAAGAAATTTAGCCAAACAGATGAAGACGGTAATAAAATTGATCGTGCTCCGTCAGGTTTTACTCAACCGGTTACGCGCGGCCAACGCTCTCAGCAAACCGAGAACAAAGAAGAAAATCAAGACAATTCTTCTCAGAATCTCAACTCTTTTATTAAAACCGGGCGTAAATTAAGTGATGAAATAAGAACTCAAAGTAGTGTGGCTAAAGCAAAGGTTCCGGCTGAAGAAAAGACAACAGCAGACAATAAAAAAGAAGAGAATATGTTTGATGACGAGTTTGAGGTTCCTGCCTTTTTAAGGAATAAATAATTAGTTTTTATCTTATGTCTAAACTAGAGAGAAAAACCGGCACGAGCCCAGAGCGAAGATTAGAGTTTTTGAGCGACATAGAAAATGAGGTTAATAAAATTATTAGGGAAATTCATTACTCGGGACCAGTTGAAGTCGCTTTTAAATATAATCCAGGGAATATAGTATCCGTCACGATACACAAAGAGCGTTCAGCTACGACTTATGAGCTTAATCTCCACTCACCCGATAGAAGGAATAGAAAAATACTTAATGCTATTCGTGATACAATGAAGCAAGATTATGGCGTTTAAGTTTGGTTATCGCCAAACAAAGTTATAAATAACTGCGCTGCCGGAAGAAAGCTGACATGATGTTAGCAACTAGACCCGGCCGGGTAAGCCCGACACAGCTGCAATGAGAAATAACCAATAGGTTATAAAAGAGGTGGTACCGCCGCTACAGTCAATATTTTGTTAGAAGGCCCTCTTATTTTTACCAAATACGATTGGTAAAAATAAGAGGGCTTTTTTATATTAAAGATATATCAAACAACTATTTAAAAAGGACAATATGCCAAAAGTTAAGTCATTTCGACAACCTCCAGATCTACCGGAACTAGAAAAAGAAGTTCAACATTTCTGGGAAGATAATCAAATTTTTGAAAAGTCTGTCGAGCAGCGTCCGGCTAACAACTCATTTGTTTTCTACGATGGCCCGCCTTTTGCAACCGGTCTGCCCCATTACGGACACTTATTGGCTTCAACTATTAAAGACGTGGTGCCCAGATTTCAAACCATGCTCGGTAAACGGGTTGAAAGAAGATGGGGTTGGGATTGTCATGGTTTACCTCTAGAAAATTTAGTGGAAAAAGAATTAGGAATTGACACTAAGCGTGAGATTGAAGAAATGGGAGTTGAAAAGTTTAACGAAACCTGCCGCTCAGAGGTGCTGCGTTATGCTGATGAATGGAAACAGATTATTCCCCGTTTAGGCCGCTGGATTGATATGGAAAATGACTACAAAACCATGGACCGTTCTTATATGGAGTCCGTCTGGTGGGTGTTTCAACAGTTGTGGGATAAGGGTTTGGTTTATCACGGGCACAAGCCAATGCACATTTGCCCGCGCTGCGGCACTCCTCTGTCTAATTTTGAAGTTAATCAAGGATATGAGCACATTAGAGATTTATCTGTGATGGTTAAGTTTAAGTTAGCTGAAGGCCAAACTATTAAGTCAGTTAAGACTAATTTTGATACATCTAATCAAGCAGTTTATTTGCTGGCTTGGACTACTACCCCTTGGACGCTGCCTGGAAATAATTTGCTGGCAATAGATCCTGAACAAACTTATGCCATTTTACAGAATCAAGAAAAGGATGAATACTATGTTTGCGCTGCAGAGCGATTAGAGTTTGTTTTGGATAATCAGGAGATTCAGTATCAAACTGTGGCCGAATTGAAAGGCAAGCAGTTACTGGGGTTAAGCTATCAGCCGGTTTTTGACTATTTTGCTGATTTAGACAAAGCTTTTCAAGTGGTGGCAGCTGATTTTGTGGCCATGGATGAAGGAACCGGTATTGTTCACATTGCGCCGGGTTTTGGTGAGGACGATTATTACTTAGGACAAAAATTAGGTCTCAAGCTGGTTCAACATGTTGACCGCGAAGGAAAATTTACCAATGATTTGGGTGAGTTAGCTGGTTTGCCGGTCAAGCCTAAAGGCAATCCTCGCCAAACGGATGAAATTGTGGCAAAAAAGCTTGATGAGAAGGGTTTGTTATTTAATCAGGAATTGGTCGAACACTCATACCCTCACTGCTGGCGCTGCGATACTCCTTTATTAAACTACGCTACTGACAGCTGGTTTGTGAAAGTGACTGAGTTTAAGCAACGGTTGATTGAAAATAATGAAAAAATTAACTGGGTGCCGGCCCATATGAAGCGTGGTCGGTTTGGCAACTGGCTGGAAGATGCGGTTGATTGGGCTGTGTCACGAGACCGTTATTGGGGTACTCCTCTACCCATTTGGCAAAGCGAGGATGGAGACACAATTTGTGTTGGCAGTGCTGCTGAGTTGGAAGAGCTGACCGGTCAAAAAGTAAAAGATCTTCATAAACATCTAATTGATGAGCTTGAAATTGAGAAAGATGGAAAAGTTTACAAACGAGTTCCGCAGGTGTTTGATTGCTGGTTTGAGTCAGGCTCTATGCCTTACGGTCAGTATCATTATCCGTTTGAGGAGAAAGATCAATTTAAAAATCGTTTTCCTGCTCAGTTCATTGCGGAAGGAGCTGATCAGACTCGGGGCTGGTTTTATACTTTGCATGTTTTGGCTACTGCTCTAACTCTGCCTGAGTCAGTCCTACCTGTACAAGAAAGCACCTCTGCTTTCGAGAATGTAGTGGTAACAGGGATTATTTTGGCTTCTGACGGTAAAAAAATGAGCAAGCGTCTGCGCAACTATCCGGATCCAATGGAGGTGATTAGCAAATATGGTGCTGATAGCTTGCGTCTTTATTTGATGCAGTCGCCGGTAGTTAAAGCTGAATCACTTAGATTTAATGAAAAAGAAGTAGCTCAGCTTAGACGGCAGGTTTTTGTTATTTGGTGGAACATGATTTCTTTTTATAAGTTATTTGCTGATCAGAATCATGATGTGAGACAACTCCCACAGCAAGCAGATCATGTATTGGATCAATGGCTTTTGAGCCGGCTTAATAGTTTAACTCAAGAAGTCACTCAAGCGATGAATACTTATGATTTGTCCCGAGCCAGTCGTTTGTTAATAGAGTTTGTTAATCAATTATCAACTTGGTATTTGCGTCTCAGCCGCGATCGTATCAAGGCTGCTGACAATCAAGAAGTCAGTCATGTTCTTGGTAGTGCTTTATATCATCTAGCTAAACTATTTGCTCCATTTACGCCGTTTTTTACTGAATTGGTGCATCATAACCTTATTGATGAAAATTCCTCGATTCATCTATCTGATTGGCCGCAGGCTAATCAAGAACAGTTTAACTCAGTATTAGAGCAAGAAATGAGTCTTGTTGAACAAATTGTCGAACGAGGCCGCAGCTTGCGCCGAGATAAACAAATTAAATTAAGACACCCCCTAGCAAGTCTCAAAGTTAACTTAAAAGAACCCCTGAAATATCAACAAGAGCTTGAGCAATTGTTGCTTAATGAATTGAATGTTAAAGCAGTTTATTGGTCACAAGGATCTGAAAAGCTAGAGGTAGATTATGACTACGAACTCACCCCTGCTCTTAAACAAGAAGCAGAGGCTAGAGATTTAATTCGATCAATTCAGAATTTGAGAAGAAAAGCTAAGCTTAAATTGGATGAGGAGGTAAAAGTAGAATTACCCGCTTGGCCTAAAGAATGGCAGACCGAAATTGAGTCCCGGACGAATACCAAATTAAAAAAGGGTGATAAAATGAGGCTGGCCCAATAGAGTTGCTGGATTTAATAAGGCAACACTCATAATTCTATCCGGCCCTTTATGCACTGGCTTATACCCGCAATTAGTTTTGTTTTGTCAAGCTTAAGTCTTATTACTCTTCGGAGCATTGCTCCTGAGCTAGTGTTTAAGCAGTTACTTTTTTTTGGAGTTGGTTTTGTTAGTTTTTATGTAGCTGCAAGGATTAAGTTTCAGGCTTGGCAAAAGTTAAGCGGTATTGGTTATTGGTTATTAAATTTAGTATTGATAGGTTTATTAGTGCTAGGAGTTAGAACCAGGGGTGTTACCGGTTGGATAAATTTTTTTGGGGATTATCAGCTGCAGCCGTCACAATTCGCTCTTCTCATTACAAGTCTGTTTTTGACGCTCAAAGCTAAAAATTTTTATTGGAGCAATTTAAGGGGTTTAATTAAATGGTTGTTAATTATTATTTCTCCCACTTTGTTGATTTTAGCTCAGCCCGATTTCGGTATTAGTTTTATTTTATTCATTAGTTTAAGTGCTAGTTTGCTAATTTTCCCGGTTAAGCCCAAACAACTTTTATTGCTTGCAGTGATTGGTTTAATAGCGATACTACTGTCATGGTCTGTTGTTCTTAAGCCTTATCAAAAACAAAGATTAACCAGTTTTATTTCCGGTGATCAACAAGAGCAAGATGCTGGTTACAACGCTCGTCAGGCACTGATAGCGGTTGGCTCGGGTCAAATGTATGGTAGAGGTTTGGGTTATGGCGTTCAATCTCACTTAAGATTTTTACCAGAAAGACAGACAGACTTTGTTTTTGCTTCCCTGGCCGAAGAATGGGGGTTTATTGGTGCCATGATCGTTATTGTGCTTTATATGGTTTTAACCATACTTTTGGTAACTCAAGCTATAAGTTTAAACAAACCTACTCATAAAATTTATTTGTTGTGTTTGGGTATAATGACTTTTGTACAGGTTGTGATTAATATTGGGATGAATTTAGGCCTGCTGCCTATTACGGGTATCACTCTGCCTTTAATTTCCTATGGAGGAAGTTCAATAGTGTCATATTTATTTTCTCTAGGCATAGCTTTTCAATTAGTGCAAAAAAATAAAAAGCAAGCCTCACTTTATATTAGTTAGTTTAAAAATTAGTCCTTTTGTTTTTTATGGCCTGGCTCCCCTTGTAATTTATGAATTTTTATAGCATAATATCTCTCTTGTTATGGATAAATACGCCATCATTCAACTAGCAGGTAAGCAATTTCGTGTCCAAGAGGGCGATGAGTTTGTGATTGATAAGATTGATGCTGAAGAAGACAAAGATTTTGAGATTGAGGAAGTGCTTTTTATTAGAGACGGTAAAGATATTAAATTAGGTACTCCTCTTATCAAAGATGCCAGCGTTAAGCTTAAGCTTTTAGAACAATTTAGATCCAAAAAACTGCGGGTGGCTAAATTCAAGGCGAAATCACGCTATCGCCGGGTTAGAGGTCATCGCCAACGCCAGTCCAAGATTAAAATCATTTCCATTAACTATTAGCCTCCGTTTGTATTTATGTCATCTTACTTGCTGCTCCTAGGCAATACGCCCGATCTTTCTTTCGCTGAAATTAATGCTGTTGCGTCTGATTTGAAACTTGAGCGCTGGTCACAGCATTTGGCTAAAGCTGATTTAAAAAATGACAAAGAAGCCCAGCAACTCCAGCAAGTTTTAGGAGGTGTTTTTAAAATTGTTAAGACAGTTCAGATGCTTGATAAAAACCCTGAACAAGCAAAACAACAGATAACAGAATTTTTAGTTGAGCAAAAAAAAGACAAAATTGAGTTTGGCTTAAGTTCAGTTGGCCAGACACAGCTAGAGATAGATCCGGGCCAAATTAAGCAGATGCTTAAAAAGCAAGAGCAAAAAGCGCGTTTTAGACGTGGTGGTCAATGGGGTTTGTCAGCTGCTATCTTAACTCATGAGTCAGACACCCTTGATTTGCTGGTTGTGGAAAATGAGGGAAAGCTATATTTAACTCAAACAACAACCTTTCAAGATTTGGAAGAGTGGATTGCTCGTGATCGCAAAAAACCCTTTGTATCTCCTCATAAAGGCATGCTGCCACCTAAACTGGCTAGAATTTTAGTTAATTTAGCATTAGGCCATTTGTCTCAAAAATCAACTGCACCAATTCTTTATGATCCGTTTTGCGGCACAGGCACTGTTTTAATAGAAGCATTACTTAGAGGCTGCCAAGTAATAGGTTCAGATATTGATAAAAAATCTGTAGCAGGCACTTTAGAGAATTTGTATTGGGCAGAAGATCATTATCAACAGCAGTTCCAGTATCAAGTTTTTCAAGCCGAAGTGGCGCACGCAGATCAGTTTGATTGGCAAACTTCTCCAGAATTAATTGTTACAGAGCCCTTTTTAGGTAAACCCAATCCTAAAATTCATGAATTAGATAATATTTTTACAGGACTTGAAAGTTTGTATTTGGGTGCATTCAAAACTTGGACAAATATTTTAAAACCGAATTCCGTTGTGAGCATTGTTTTTCCTCAAGCAAAAACCAAATATAAAACTTATACTTTGCTTCACTTGATTGACAAACTTGATAAAAATGGGTATACTCTTTCAGTCAAACCCATAGATTACGGTTATGAAAAAGCAGTGATTTCAAGACAAATTTTGGTGTTTGAGTATCATAAGTAATTAAATTTTTTTAAATTATGGCACACGTTAAAGGTTCGGGCAAAGTCCGACAGCAATCTCAAGCCAAGCGCAGCGGCAAGCGGCTGGGAATAAAGATCTCAGACGGCCAGCCGATTAAAATTGGTCAAATCATTCTTAAGCAGCGCGGTTTAGTTTATAAACCGGCTCTAGGTGTAGGTGTAGGCCGTGATCACACTCTTTTTGCAAAAAAAGATGGCAAAGTTCGCTTTGGCCAAAAGCATGGTAAAACCATAGTCAGTGTAGTGACTGAATAAATTCCCTACATTTCAAATTTTCACTTCTCTCATTAATTCTTATTGATTACTGATTAAATCAGATTTGTGATTGTGTATAATTAAATAGTTGAGTCTATCAACTAACCTCTATAAATAGATAGAAAGATAATCTTTTATGTCAGATCAGCCTCATAGTTTACCGATCGATCAACTTCAACCAAACCCCTTCCAACCTAGAAATAAAATAAAAAAGGAAGAAATTCAGGATTTGGTTCAGTCGCTTAAATCTTATGGCGTGATCGAGCCTTTGGTAGTAGCCTCTACTCCAGCCGGTTATCAAATTATTGCTGGCGAGCGCCGTTGGAGAGCGGCCAAAGAGGCAGGTTTAGAAGAGGTGCCGGTGGTAGTTAAAAAGACTTCTCCTAAAGAAATGCTGGAATTAGCTTTGGTAGAAAATGTGCAAAGGAAAGATCTTAATCCCATCGAAAGAGCTAAAGGCTTTCAGCAATTGATCCAAGAATTTAATTTTACCCTGCAAGATTTGTCTGACAAAATTGGCAAATCTGTTTCTTATATTAGTAATAGCCAAAGGCTTTTATCTTTGCCTGACCGCATAAAAGACGGCTTAATTCAAGAGAAAATTTCAGAAGGTCATGCCCGTGCATTAGCCGGCCTTGATGATGTACATACTATGATTGACTGTTACAGGCAGATTGTGGAAGAAGGCGCATCAGTCCGTCGCGCTGAACAGTTGGTAAGACAAATTAAACAAAAACCTCAAGAAAATTCTGCAAAAGAAAAAGTAGCTCAGTCAGCTCAAAAAGACAAAAGACTGCTTGAATTAGAAGATAAATTAAAAAAACAGTTTCGCAGTCCGGCCGATTTTGCCTTGAGCCGTTCACAGGTTCAAACCCGGCTGACTATTACTTTAAAAGGCAAGCCTCAACAGACAGAAGTAGATTTAAAAAAGATTTTGGAACTGTTGCAGCAATAGCGAAAGCTTCATAGTAAACGCTAAGATAGAAGCAAATTTTCTAGAGTCTTAAAATAATTTTATCAGCTACATCATACCAAATCGGGACAGCGGTTGTAGCTCCCCACTGACTTAATTTGGGTTCAGCTAATTTAACCAGCATCACAAATTTAGGATTTTCAGCCGGTGCAAACCCAATATAACTGGCCACGGTTCCCTCTTCTCTGTATCCGCCGGTTTGACTGGCAATTTGGGCTGTGCCGGTTTTACCGGCCACTGTGTAATTTTGATGGATCCAGTTAAATCGCTCTGGTGCAGCATAAACCATCATTTCAGTGACCCGGGCGGCAGTATTGGCTGAGATGACCCGCCGCATCATCTGGGGTTCATATTGAATTGACTCATTAGTAAGAGGATCGTGCACTTCTTTCACCAAATAAGGCTTCATCATTACTCCTTGATTAGCAATGGCTCCCACAGCTCTCACAATCTGTAAACTATTGGCGCTGATGCCTTGGCCGAAACTAACAGTGGCTAACTCTACTGGCCCAAGACGACTAGGCAATGGTGTCTGCGTATCTTCTTGTAAGTCAATATCAAGTGGTTCTCCTAAACCAAATTTTTTTAAATAATCTAAAAATCTGTCAGCACCAATTTTTTCTGCAGCAAAAATCATGGCAATATTATCAGATTTGCGCAAGGCCTCTCTCATATCAATATTGGGGTGATATTCCTCATTCCAAGTTTTGATAGTGTAGCCGCTAATTTCGCGTGGTCCATCACACTTAGTACAAATTGTTTCCGGAGTGATGGCACCACTATCAATGCCCGCAGAAATGGTAATAGTTTTGAAAGTTGAACCGGGTTCATATAAATTACTCAAAGCTGGATTTTTGAAATCTTCTGAAGAAAAATTGCTGTATTGAGAGGGATCGTAATGGGGCCAAGTAGCTAAAGCTAAGATTTCACCTGATCTAGGATCCATAATTATGATCTCGCCGCTAGGACTTTGATATTGACTCAGTCCTTTGGCTAAAGCAGTTTCTGCAATATATTGAATGTCGCGGCGTAGGGTTAGCGTGACATCTCTACCATCTAAGTTGCTAAAATCAATAATTTGATCTGCTAATCTTTCGCCTTTTCCATCGTGACGATATTCAATTCTTTTTTGCCTGCCCTGGAGTTCTTTGTTTAGTGCTCCTTCCAGCCCAAAATAACCTAAGTTTTCGCCATCTTCATTTTTACCCACAAAGCCTGTTAAATGAGCTGCAACCGATCCTTCAGGATAATAGCGAATGGCATCTTCTAAGAAATGAAGTCCGATAACCTGTTCTTGAGCAATTTTTTCTTTTTGTTCTGGAGTCAGTTTATCAACTAATTTAATCCAGTTCCTATCGAGGTTGAGTCGGTGTGTCAAAAGTTCCTGCGCTGCTTCTTTGGTTAGTGCTTGTTGAGTTTGTGTAGTCTTTTCTCCTAAATAGTCTTCTGATTCATCACTTAAATTTAAATCAATTTTAGAAGACTCTTGTTCGGGATCAGTAATTATATGAGCCAAACGGTTAATCAATTCATTATTATCGATTTTTAATTCTTTTTTATTTACAAATAATTGATAAACAGTGCGATTACCGACTAACAAGTTTCCTTCAGCTGTATAAATTTTACCCCGTTGTCCTGAGATTAAATCTTGATTCAATGTTTGACTTTGGGCTTTAGATTGGAGACTGGAGGCTTTAATTACTTGCCAATAAAACAAACGGCCAGCAATAATTACCATGCATAAAGTTAGCAAGGCAAAGGTCAATCTTAAACGTTGATAAACTATTTTTGTCTGCTTCATTGCAGCTATCAGACTTTTATCTCAAAGCAACCACCTGATCAGAGCTGAGATGAATAGGTTTCTGAATGGGCTCAAACTCGTCACTTAAGTTATTATAATTCAAGCTGAGGGATGTGACTTGACCCAGTTTAGTCTCAACTGTCTGTTGCTCAACCAGCAGTTCCCGTTTTTGGTTTTGCAGTTTGGCGATTCTGTCTTGATAGCTGACGGTTTGACCAAGTTTAAAGACTGTTAAAGTAGCTTGAGCCACTAAAACAGTAGCTAAAATTAGGTAATAAATTCTGATGGTTTTTTGAGTGTTGATTTTCATGATAGTTTTTCAAAAGCTCTCAACTTAGCGCTTCGGGCTGATGGATTTTTGTTTAGTTCTTTTTTGGTTGGCGTTAATGGTTTTTTGGTTAAAACTTGACCCATAATTTGCTCTTCCCAGTCTTTAAATTGTTGTTTAGCAATCCGATCCTCACCTTGGTGAAACGCGATGGTGACAATGCGGCCATGATGCTCAACTAACGATAAAGCTTGAGGCAAGGCGTTTTCAATATTGGTCAGCTCATTGTTAACGGCTATGCGCAAAGCTTGAAACACTTTGGTAGCCGGGTGTAGGTGTGAATGTCG
The DNA here is from genome assembly GCA_964609285.1 of uncultured Pseudomonadales bacterium. Classification (GTDB taxonomy): domain Bacteria; phylum Patescibacteriota; class Microgenomatia; order UBA1400; family PJMF01; genus CAZSQY01. The sequence continues at coordinate 1,042 of CAZSQY010000019.1, read as the reverse complement.
TTTTTTGACCTGTTCAATAATTTTTACCAATTGTCCAACAGTGCTAATTTTGTTTTGTCTATCTGGGCCGCGGAACTTGCCAATAGCTTGAGCAATTTTTTTGGCCTGCTCTTCTCCTCCGTATTCTTTGAAGAGCTGGGTTAGTTGTTTGACGGATAAGACTGTTAATAAGTCGGCGGCAGTCACGCCCAGATTTTGATCCATTCTCATGTCTAATGCTGCCTCGGGCTGCTCAAAACTAAACCCCCGGTGAGGAGCCTTGATTTGATCTTGGCTTGTGCCAAAATCAAATAAGCAGCCACTGATGGCAGTCAGGGCAGAATGCTGATTAATTAGTTGTGAAACTTCTGATTCAAGTTTGGCAAAATTAGCTTGAACAAGGATTAGCTTTTCTTGATCAATTACTGATTCAAATTGTTTTTTACCATAGGCTATAGCCTCATGATCAATGTCGAAAGCTATAACGTAAGCGTCTTGATTTAAAATGGCTTGGGTGTGACCTCCGCGGCCAAAAGTGGCATCTATGTACCAGTGCTGCGGCTGCACATTCAAATATTCCAGCGCTTCCTTGAGCATAACCGGCTGATGCAGGGCGGTTGGTTGATTTTGTTTAGTCTTTGACATCAATCTGTTCCGCAATTTTTTCGGCCTGATCTTCTAACTGCTCCACGTATTGGTGATATCGGCCTTGGTCCCAGACCTCAATTCGGTTAAAACTACCGACAATCACAATATTTTTGTTTAAATCAGCTAATTCAGTCAAGTAGGTGGGCAGGAGCACTCGACCATTATTATCAGCTTGAATTTCTTTTGCCTCATTAGTCATGATTCTGATCAAATCACGATGAGCTTTTTTTGTGAAAGAGCGTGTGGTTAGTTTTTGCAATTCTTCTTCAAAGCGGTTGGCTTCAAAGATAAAAAGGCATCCGTCTAAGCCACGGGTGACTACCCAATCTTTACTAACCTGTCGAAACTCTTTGGGCAAAGAGATGCGGTTATTTGACTGCAGCTTATAGTAAAACTTTCCGATAAACATTATTTC
>CAZSQY010000018.1:11947-15410 GCA_964609285.1 uncultured Pseudomonadales bacterium | reverse complement strand
AATAGTTTTAAAATAGAGAAGGAGAGTATCCAATTAATTTTGTTTAATTTAAGCTATAGCAAATAAATTCGCAAATTAATAATATATTTGTGCTCATTCTGAGGGGTAAACCTGCCTGCCGGCAGGCAGGCCCCTCAGCGTTTTGTCTCCCCGCTTAGCGGGAAGAGGGTAAAATCAGAATTGTAAACTTTATCTTATAAGCAAAATTTGAATAGATTTTAGCTCCATAACCACTTTTGTTACTTTATGAGTTATTACCTTTTTGCCAACAGCATGGTATGCTAAAAAATATGCTAGATGATGCCCAACTTGAACAAATATTAACTAAAGAGAAAAAAGTTGAAGCCGCAGATCTGAAGCAGGCTAAAACCTTAGCCGCTGAAAAAAACCTTTCCTTGAGAGATGCCCTGACAACAGCCGAAATTTTATCTGACGATGAAATCGGAGCTCTTGAAGCAGAGGTTCTCAAAACCCCGTTTGTGGTCTTAACCAAACTGGAGATACCTCCGAAGGTTATAAACATTTTGCCCGAACATGTGGCGCAAAAGCAGCAGGCTGTAGTTTTTGAGCGAACTGATAAAGAAGTCAAGCTGGCTTTAAGCGATATTAATAACAAAGAAGCGGCGTCAGCTGTATCAAAAAAAACCGGCTTACCGGTTAAAATTCATTACGCCACTCCTCAAGATATTAAAAATGTTATTGCTTTATATCGTCAAGATTTACAAAAAAAGTTTGAAAAATTAGTTCAAGAAGGATTAGGCACTAAAGTTCGAAACGAAAAAACAGCTGATCCGCCTATTGAAAAAATCGTTAATTTGCTTATCACTTCTGCTTACGAAGATAAGGCTTCAGACATTCACATCGAACCCAAAGAAAACAAAACTATTGTTAGATTTCGTGTTGACGGCATTTTATACGACTCTTTGCGCTTTCCTACCCAGCTGCATGACCGAGTCATCACTCGTATTAAAGTCATGGCCAATCTGAGAACTGACCAACACCTTAGCGCTCAAGACGGCAAAATGCAGGTTTCTTTAAAAGAAGAAAACTTAAATTTACGTGTCTCTATCTTACCTATTGCTGACGGCGAAAAAGTGGTGCTGCGCTTGCTTTCTTCTAAAGCTCGCTCGTTTACCTTAACAGATTTAGGTATGAACGAGCCGGATCTAATTAAATTAACCAAGGCTTTTAAAAAACCAAATGGCATGATTCTTTCAACCGGACCCACCGGCTCAGGCAAGACCACCACTATTTATGCCATTTTAAAAGAAATCATCAATCGTGAAAAAAATATCACCACTATTGAGGATCCGGTCGAGTATAAAATTGATGGCGCCAACCAAGTTCAGGTCAACAACAAAACTAATCTCACTTTTGCCAATGGCCTTCGTTCAATTTTGCGCCAAGATCCGGATAATATTTTTGTGGGAGAGATTCGTGATAACGAAACAGCGGCCATTGCTGTCAATGCTGCTTTAACCGGCCATCTGGTCTTCTCCACCCTGCACACCAATGATGCTGTCTCAGCTGTGGCCCGATTAATCGATATGAAAGTAGAACCATTTCTGGTTTCGACTACTCTTAATGTGGTAGTGGCGCAGCGTTTGATTCGCAAGATTTGTGATGAATGCCGCTATTCTTTTACTGTTACCAAAGAAGAATTGTTGGCAGATTTGTCTAATGAAGATATTAATCGCCACATTATCCCGGTCGGCGACAAGGAAGAAATTAGGCTTTATAAAGGCAAAGGCTGCCCTCACTGTCATTTTAGCGGCTATAGCGGAAGAATTGGTTTATTTGAAGTTTTTGAAATTACCAAAGAAATTCGTGAAATGATTGCTGAGAAAGAAGATTCTGATGACATTTTGGCAGCAGCCCGTAAACAAGGTATGACCAGCATGTTGGATGACGGTTTAAATAAAATTACGCGCGGCCTTACAACAATGGAAGAGGTTTTAAGAGTTACTAAGATCGAGTCTCAAATCAGCGAGGATATTAACAACGGCTCTGAAGCTGAAGATATTAATAACCACTCTGAAGATGGATCAGCAAAAGATTAGAGTTTCAGGTAAAGATAAGATGCAGATGTTCGGCAACTTAAGCACCATGCTTAAGGCTGGTATTCCTATTTTAGAGGCCGTTGAGTCCTTATTAGAAGAAACTAAAGGCAATAGTCAAAAAGTGCTTGAAACAATCCGAGAAGATTTAAAAGCAGGCCGAGTGCTCCACGAGTCCTTAAGTAAGTTTCCGGAATCGTTTGATAAAATCACTGTCAGCTTAATTAGAGCAGCTGAAGAAGCCGGTACTTTAGAAACCGCTCTCAGAGACGTTCGCGACAGTTTGCAAAAAGAAATGGAGTTCTCTGATAAAGTAACTTCTGCACTGATGTATCCTGCTTTTGTTATGATAGTTTTTGTAGGAGTAATGATTACCATGCTGGTCGTTGTGATGCCCAAAATTGCTCAAGTCTTTACCCGCTTAAAAATGGACTTGCCCCTACCTACCAGGATTATGATTGCTGCTTCTAACGCAGTCATGAACCATTCGATCGTGGTGGCCGCAGCAGCTGCAATCATTATTATCAGCATCGGCCTTTTTTATCATTTTAATCGGCGGCTGGTGGCTAATATTGTTTTCTCATTACCTTTTTTATCCGGCTTAATGAGACAAATAGACTTGACACGCTTTGCCCGCAGTCTTTCTTTACTTTTAGGCTCAGGCATACCAATTGTGACAGCCCTTGATCTGGCAGAAGAAAGTGTGGTTAAAAAAGATTTACAACAACAGCTCATTAATGCTAGAAAAAAGCTTGAAACCGGAGAAAAACTGTCCAAAGGTTTGCAGTCTGAACGAAAACTAATTTCCGGAGTAGTGATTAAGATTATTGAAGTGGGAGAGAAAACAGGTTCGTTGCACCAGTCAATGCAGGAAGTAACAGAGATGCTCGATTATGACGTAAGTAAAAGATTACAAAAAGCCACAGCCATGCTGGAACCGATCATGTTGGTTGTTGTGGCTATTGCAGTAGGCTCGATGATGGTCTCGATAATTGGACCCATCTACGGATTGATTTCTTCTGTCAGCCCTACTTAGATATAATCTGATTATTCTCCGCAGCAGGTTTACCTACTAAAAGGCAGGCTGCAGGGTATGGTTAGAATTATAAAGGAAGATTTCTCGAAAAAATTTATAAATTTACCACCTCTACACCATCTTGTGCCTCAGCTTCTTTAGGTTGAGTCTCAGTTTCTTCCTGATCTTTAGATTTTTTCTCTGTTGGCTCAGCTTTCGGCTCAACTTTTGACTCAGCTTTCGACTCAACTTTGTCATCTTGCGCAACATCTTGAGCCACTTTTTTGTCTTGACTGGGTTTATCTCCCAGAACTTTTTGAATATGAGCTACCAGTTGATCAGGAGTAATGTCAGATTTAATTAAACAAGAATGAACCCCTGATTCTAATGC
>CAZSQY010000018.1:0-11847 GCA_964609285.1 uncultured Pseudomonadales bacterium | reverse complement strand
TCGATGAGTAAAATTTTCTTTGCCATATTTAACACTGTAAACAAGGCCTGGAATAAAATCAATAATAACTTTAGTGATCGAATGGGAACTAGGGTAAACAGGCTTTCCTATCGCTTACGGGGTAAATCAGAATTAAGTTTGCATGTCATATTTCTATGGATTAAGATTTGTTAGAATATAGAAAATTAAACAGAAAAATAATATGTCTCCACAAAGAATTGAGGCTTTACAACATACAAAATTTAACCATGCTGTTGATGCAACTGATTTAGGCATTGCACAAGGCTCTCAAATTGAAAACCTCACAGAAAAAGCAGTCTATCAGTCAGTAGTGGCAAAACTTGAAGATGATCAGTTTTTTAGAAACATACTAAAAAAAGCATTGATAGAAAAACACAACGAAGCTAGCGTTGAAGAGAATGAGGTTGAGCGCATAATAAACTTTGACGGTTTTAAAGAGGTGGTACAAAATTACCTGAGGGCATATGGCAATCCTCCGTGGAATGAATATCACGCGGTCAGAGATGTAGTTGCTATGATCATTGATTGGTATGAAGATCCAAATTACGACATCAATCTGATCTATCAAAATTCAAAAACTTACAAACAAGAGCTAGCGGCTTTTAGTGTCCTAAGAAAGGAAACGCCCGAAGAAGAAAGAGCCGTGTTCGAGCAAGTTGTCACATCCATATTCATAGATTTGGAAAAAGTGAGTAAGCAGCAACTAAGCGATGAACAAAAACAAACTCTCAGAACCAATTTAGAAAATTTCCTTGAAAATAAAAAGATTGCACTATCTGATGAAGTCGGGTCCGTAGTAGTTTTTCAAGATATTGTTAATTGTCAACCAGAGGCTAAGGGCTCTCAATTAGATGTTTTGAGACTATTGGGTACGACAACTCAACAAGCAGCACAAGAGCCAACCCAAATCATTCTTGCCTACACAAGAAAATCAGTCGGCACTATTAGCCGCATCTTTGAGAAATTTAGCGGTACTCCATTATTGCAAATCGATGATCTTATTGTTTCAGTTCAAGCTGCAAAAGATGTTAGAGTATTCTTAGATAAACCTGTAATAAAAAGATTACTTGGATTATAAAAACTAAGATAGACAGCCTTTTAACCCATGGCCAACACAATCCCCACTAGTGCCTACAACCAACACTGTACAGGCTACCAAAACCCGGATAACATTGGCACTGGCTACATTCTGGCTCCCTCCTTACATGTGGGTTCAGTTCCAATTAAATTCAGCCATCCTGATTCAGTAATTCTAGATGAAATTAATGCCTTTGATATGGCGGAGGCAAGGGGTGTGTACCTAGGACAAATCAATGTTATCACTGTTTCTTCTTTTTGCGGACCTCAGGGTCTAATCTGGGGTTATGATCTAGTGACTCATGCAGCTCTGCAACACAAATCACAACTAAAAATCACTACTCTTACCAATCACCAAAAAAATAAAGTGCCGGTTTATGAAGCAGCCCCTTTGTTTGAGGCTACTCAGCAACTGCTGGGAGGCAGAGATGGCAAGCATTTTCCCATTCTGCCCGGTTCTCATGTACCCTGCGCTACTAAAAGAATTATTAAAACTGGACCCAGCCATCTTTACTGCGCTCTAGCCATTGGCATTCCGCAAAACAGAAAACAGCAAGCTTGTTTGTTAATGGAAAATGTTGGGGAAATGGGGCCTATCCCCCATACTGCTGAATCAATAGAGCAATATCGACAGCACATTAAGCTGGATACGGCTCAAAGTATTTTGCTCGTGGGGGAAAACCAAAACATAAATTACCAGAAAATTTTTGTCGGAATTAGTGACATCGTAATCACTGCGGGTAGTATCGGCTGCGCCTTGGTAGCTGCGCCGTATTTGTGTTTAGCTAAAAAAGCTATACCAACTAATTACAAAACCGCGGACGCGCTTAAATCTCTATCTTTAAATCAATGGCAGCAAAAAGTTGAGAAGTTTTATATCACAGCCTGAGTTTTTTCTACAGCAAGCTGTCACTTACTACAAAAAATGTTAATATGGAATGAGTGACAGTCCCGGTAATCATTACTTATTTAGTTTCGTTCTTATCTGCCGCTGGGTTAGGGGCAGTGGTCTTTTATCAAAACCCCAAACGTCAAGTTAATCGCCTCTTAGCAGTCTTGATTTCAACTATCTTGGGTTGGCAGATAACCTTATTTTTCTTTTATTATATTAGTAATCCGGGGTCCGTCTTATGGCTAGGTAGACTCAACTTTGTTTTCGCCGAGTTAATCGCATTGGCTCTGTTTATTTTTTGTTTCTTTTTTTCCACTAAAATTTATCCAAACAAAAATAAGCAACTCTATGTACTAGGATTTTATACCCTGCTTCTAGTAATTTTTACCTTTTTTTCTCCTCTTATTATTGAGGAAGAATTGGTGCTGGACTCAATGATGAGAGAGACTGTTTTTGGTTTTCTTTACCCATTTTTTGTATTACATTTTATAGCTTTAACTTTAGGCGGCATTATTATACTTTTTGACAAAGCTAAAAAATTAAGCGGGTTGGAAAAGCAACAAACATTTTATCTCTTGCTGGGAATTTTTGTAGCAGTAATATTTGGCTCAATTACCAATATCTTTTTACCGCTCTTTTTTAAAAATTATTCATTACAACACGCCGGACTTTTTTCACCAATCATTTTTGTGGCTATAGCCGCTTATGCCATTGTTAAACACCGCTTGTTTGACATTCGGGCTTTAGTAGCCAGAACAATTTCTCATTCTTTATTAGTTCTAATTTTAGGAAGTCTTTATTCAGTAGTACTGTTTGTTGTCGGCAGCTGGCTGTTTAATATTAGCTCCACCCCTCACAGCTTATTATATTCGACTACTCTCGCCCTAATCCTAGCTTATACTTTCCAGCCGCTGCGTCAATTTCTGGAAACAATCACTGACAGCATTTTCTATAAAAGCGGCTACGACACTCAAGAAGTTCTGAAAAAACTGAGCAAGCTGCTAGTCTCCACTTATTTGGTTAATGATTTGCTCAATGATGTTCTTTTAGAGCTAAGAGAAAAGATTAAAATTCAACAGCTTGAAATTATTTTATTTCAAGAGAATCAAATAGAACTGCAGCTGGCCAGAGGCCAACGAGATGTTCCCATAGAGTTATCAGCCAAAGACAAGCGCTTGCTGAATTTTTTAAAAAGATGTTCAAACTTTAATGAAATCGTTTTTGAGGATCTACAAGAAGGCACCCTGAAAGAGTTTTTTAGACGGCACAATATTAAGTTAATTTTTCCTTTAAAAAGTAAAGATAATTTTATTGGCTTTTTGCTAATTGGCGACAAGCTTTCGGGCGACATCTATTCAGAACAAGACATTCGTTTATTTGAACTGTTTGGTCCGGAATTATCTCTGGCCATTCAAAATGCTGAGGCTTTTGATGAAATCTCCAAATTTAACATCACATTAAAGAAAAAAGTTGCTGAGGCAACCAAAGATTTACAGGCTGCCAACCAGCAGCTGCAAGAACTTGATAGGCTGAAGGATGAATTCTTGTCTATTACTTCTCATGAACTGCGCACTCCCCTTACTGCTATCCGCTCTTATTTATGGATGGTTTTAGCCGGCAAGGGCGGCGAGCTCAAAGATAAACAAAAATACTATTTGGAAAGATCGTATAATTCCACTGAAAGACTGATCAAGTTGGTTAATGATATGCTTAATGTCTCCCGAATCGAGGCCGGCAATCTCATTTTGAATGCACAACCCCTAGATATGAAACAGCTGTGTTTAGAAGTAATTGATGAACTTAAAGGCCGAGCCGAAGAGCTTGAACTAGAACTAACACTTCAAACTGCAGAAAACGACGAGGAAAACACTGAGTACCTAGTAGCTGCCAGCCCTAACAAAATTAAAGAAGTGTTAATTAACTTGGTAGGCAATAGTCTTAAGTTTACTCCCAAGGGAGGTAGCGTTAGCATCTCCCTCCAAAAAAATGATAATCACATTATCACTCAAGTCACTGATACCGGCATTGGTTTAAATGGGCAAAACAAAAAAAGTTTATTCGAAAAGTTTGGCTTGGTTGAAGGCTCATATAAAGTCAATCAAGAAGCTTCACAGGGTACCGGACTGGGACTATATATCTGTAAATCCATTATTGACCTACATAAAGGAAAAATTTGGGCAGAATCCGCCGGAAAAAATAAAGGCTCTACTTTTACCTTCAGCTTACCGATTTTTTCAGAGGAAACATTGGAAACCATAAATAAAAACAACAAGTCAGCCCAATCAGCTGACAAGCAAAAAGATTCAACTCAAAATAAAAACTAGATAATGAAAAATAAATCTGCCAACCAGCGCCGCCTCGGTTTTACTTTAATTGAGTTAATGCTGGTGATGGGTATTATCGCCATCCTGTTTGCAATTTCTACAATTTTACTATCCGGCCTAATTCCTAAAGCCTCATTTACCGCTGAACTGGAAGTGCTTAACTCTCAGCTCCGCCAGCAGCAACTCAAGGCCATGGCGGGTGCAGGTGAAAGTGAGAGCCGCAGTGACTTTGGTGTTTATTTTTCAAGCAATGCCTATACCCTGTTTAGCGGAGAAGCATATGACCCTGCTGCAGCAAACAATTTCGTGCTTGAAGTTGAAGAACCAAATCAATTACAAACAACCTTTAACAATCAACAAGTTGTTTTCTTAGCCGGCAGTGGGGAAGTGGCCAACTTTAACCAAACCAATAACACCATTACTATTCGCAATACAGTCACGCAAGAAGAAAAAGTCATAACTATTAATCGATATGGGGTGATTGATTATTAAAAAAAATAAAATTAAAAACCAGCACCACCGGCTCTTCAGCTTGAATAAACAAGCTAATGCCTATTCTTTAATTGAACTCCTTCTAGCTCTTGGCTTATTTGCGGTTATGATGCCGCTGCTGTTTGCAGGTTTTATTGCTACGCGCGACGGCAAACCCCAGCAGCAGGCCAGGCTGCAAGCTGCTGCACTACTGCAAGAAACGATTGAAGCGGTTAGGATAGTCAGAGAAAGAAGCTGGGTTGATTTTGCTGTAGATGGAGTTTTTCATCCCGTTATAGATGATGCTAACGGCACCTGGATTTTAGCTGCCGGCAGTGAAAATGTTGGTAGTTTCACCCGCCAGTTAACCATCGAACCTGTGCAGCGTAATCAACTGGGAGAAATAGTTGATAGCGGCGGCACTGAAGATCCATCAAGTAAAAAAATTACCATTGAAGTTAGCTGGTCTCAACCCTTAATCAGCCGCCTCACTTCAACTACTTATGTAACTAGATATTTGGATAACCTCAGTTTTACGCACTCCACCCTAACCGACTTCGAACAAGCCGGCCATGTTAACCAAAACACAGTAATTGTATCCGCACCGACTGAAGAAGAGCCCGATAATGCCTTTATCAGGCTTAGCCCGCTAGGAACAGGCCGCGGCAACTGGTGCGAACCCAATCCCTCGTTTGTAGAGTTTGACCTGTCCGGGCAAGCTCAAGCCAGCGGCATCATGGCATTTTTTAATGAAACTGATGACAGAAGCGAGGTTTTTACTACTACCGGCAGCAATGCTTCCGGCCAGCCGCTTTCTTATGTGCAAGTCAGCACTGACTATCCACCCCAACCTATTCTAGCCGGCGAGCTAAGCACGAGCCCGCAAATCAAAGCTAACAGTGTTTTTGGTATTCCGGGTTACGCTTTTCTAACCACTGACAGGCCTAAGGCTCAAATTATTACAGTGGATCTTAGCACCATGAGCGAGATTGGGTATTACAATGCACCGGGTTCGAGTGGCGGCCTAAGCGTGTTTGTAAAAGACAACACCGGTTTTGTCACTCAATCTAACTCTCTGCAAATTTTTGACGCCGGTTCTCCCAGTGGAGAAAGAGGGCATATCAGCAGTATTCCTCTGACAGGTAATGGAGTCAAAGTACAAGTAGTGGATAATTTTGCCTATGTAGCTACGGACTCAACGAGCGGACAACTGCAGATCTTTGATATTTCAAATCCTAGCTCCCCCAGCCTAACCACCACTTTTAGCGTCAATGGCGGTCAGGGTAAAAATTTAACTGTTAATGAGTCCGGTGATAGAATTTACTTGGTCACAGCTAACTCAAGCACACAAGATGAATTTTTCATAATTGACACCTCTGATCCCAACAAACAAAATCTTAACCTCATTGCTTCAGCCGACACCGGCAGCATGAACCCTAATGCAGTGGGTGTTGTTTTGAATAGTAACAGAGCCATAATTGTTGGCGAGGGCGGCGACGAATATCAAGTCTGGTCAATTATTTATGAAAATGCTCCAACTCTGTGCGGTAGTTTAGGCAATCTGGGCGGAATTTATGATATTGCAACAGTCGTCCAGGCTAATGGCGATGCTTATGCTTACATTACTACTGGTCAGGCTGACAGTGAGCTTAAAATTATTGAAGGAGGTCCCGGCGGCAGCTTTGCTCTTAACGGGTGGTATGAATCTGCACCATTTGACGCAGAAAAAATTACTGCTTTTAACCGCTTTGTGGCTGAAGCTGATCTACCTGCAGACACTACTGTGCAATATCAAATGGCAGTGGCCACTCCAACTGATCAAAATTGCACTAACGCTGCTTACACTTTTGTTGGTCCCGACGGCAGCGCCGCTAGCTATTTTACAGGAGATGGAGTCTTTCCCTTTCACTCGACTGAAACAGGCTACACCAACCCCGGGCAATGTCTTAAGTACAGGGTCTATTTTGAGACAGCCAACATTGATCACTCGCCGCTTTTTGAATCAATACTAGTTAACTACTCGCCATAAAGATGAAAATTAATAATCAGCCCCGACTTTACAGCAAACATCAGGCCGGAGTGACGTTAATCGAACTGATAATCTATATGGGATTATTTATGGGCTTTTTTATCTTGCTGTCAGGCTTGTTTGTTTCCATCTTGGATGTGCAGCGCGACACCAGCGAAACAGCTAAGATCGAACAAGATAGCCAATTTTTATTTTCCAGACTGCAATATGATATTGGCCGAGCTACGACAATCAGCATTCCCGAAGCACCGGGAGCCACCAGCAGCGCCTTGGTTTTGACTACCCCAGAAGGAGAAATCAGCTATGCTCTTGAAAACGAACAATTAAAATTAAGTCTAAATGGATCACCCAGCGCTTCACTAACCAGCTCTGAAGTGAAGGTAACTCAGGCAAGCTTTCAAAACTTAAGCAATGAAAACGGTCTACCCAGTATTAGAACAGCATTAACTATTCAAAGCGCATTACTCGATAGCTCTCAACCAGAGATTAGAAACTTAATTTATACCTTTGGGACCAGATAAAATCATGCAAAAAAACGAATAATTAAACTATGAAAAAACACAATCAGCAAACCGGTTTAGCTCTTGTTTCAGTCATCATTTTTTCCACTTTTGGCATAATTGTGATTGTGGCCGGTTTGACTTTAGCCACCAGCATTAATCAATCCCACCAACAGTTCTTGCAAGCACAACAAGCCTTACTGATAGCAGAAGCCGGAGCTGAAAATGCCTTAATCAGGCTATTGAGAAATCCCTATTATGATCAAGAAGTATTGACTGTGGGAGACGGAAGTGCCAGAATTGAAGTAAGCGGTACATCAACAGAAAAAGTTGTGAGTGTTATTGGTGAATATAAATTGGCAAGTAGGAAAATAGAGATTCAAACTAATTTTGAAAACGGCGTGATGAGCGTTGTGTCGTGGAAGGAAGTTTATTAATGGCAAAAAATATGAACCCACAAGCAGTTTTTTTTATTAACAGAACCAGGTTATCTCTTTATACTGCCGAAAAGAGTGAGGTTGTAGATTTGCCTTTATCTGAAGAAATTGCCCGTGATCTAGAAATTGTTAGCCAACCCAGTCTAGAAAGAGTACTGAACAACTGGCTGGAACAGTTAAAAATAACGCCACAACAAGCAATCGTTGTACTTGATGACTCAATTTATTTTAGTAAAAAAATTGCCCAAGCAAATGGTGTTAGTGCAGAAGTGAGGGAACAGTTTTTGAGCATTGTTCCTTTTAACAAAGTGAGAACTAAAACTTTTCCTATACAAGAGGGAGCCTTTATACTGGCTGTTAATAAAAACTTTATAGAACCTCTAACATCTGCTTTGGAAAAAGTGGGTTTTATTGTAGTAAGTATTTCTCCAGCCATAATTTTTGGCATTAATTTTTCCCAAAAACCTTTTGATAAAGAGGTGGCTGAATTGATGTTAAGCAAATTAGATCTAATTCAACAGTACAGTCTGTTAACCAAAGAAGAAGTGGAGGCTAAAATAGTAGAACCAGAGCCTTTTTTCTCAGTAAAATTAAATAAAAAAGTAATACTACTCTTAGTGGTGTTCATTGTTTTGGGCGTGATACTACTGACTTTATTACACTTACAAGGAATTATTCAACTGTTTTAATTACAGTCTAGAGTTGACATCTGGCTGTTTGCTTGGCTATACTGATTAATGTTACTAACTATAAATTTTCAAAACATGCAGCAAGCATTCTTGTCCAAAAAAATGAGACAGCTCCGCGATAAAACTAAGCAGGGCTTTACTCTTATTGAGTTGTTAGTAGTCATTGGTATTTTGGCTATTTTATTAGCTATTGTGTTAGTAGCCATTAACCCGGGTAGGCAGTTTGAACAAGCTAATCAAACTAAACGCAGCAGTGATGTTAATGCCATTTTAAATGCCATTCATCAATATGCAGCTGATAACCAGGGTAATTTGCCGGCCAGTTTTAGCACTGATCCAGCCTTACCCACCAGTCTAAGTTCAACTGATGTTGGTGCTGAATTTTGCACTAACCTCATTCCGACCTATATGGCTGCTCTGCCTACTGATCCTGAACTTAATACAGATCCAATTGAGCCAGAAGATTGCGCAGGCGAATGGGATACCGGTTATATTGTGACTCAGAGTACCACGGATAACCGTGTTACAGTTGCAACTCCAGATGGAGAAATTGAAGTTATTCGCTAAAGTTTATTAAAATTAAACTTTTTACCGGCCGGGGGCAACCCGGCCGGTTTTGATTTAGCTAATTTAAAAAAATCTCTCATCGTTAAGTATCTAATGTTTTAGTTTGCCTTTCTTCTGGCAGACAGTAGACAAATGGGCTTCGGTTATAATTTAAATAATAAGAGCGAATAAGACACAAACTGCGTGCAGCTCATAAACTAGCCGGAACACAATGCAATACCTCTTTCTAACCCTTATTTTCATTCTCGCCGGCATCGGGGCTGAGGTGGTAGGTTTTGGTATCTCAGCTATTTCCATGGCCTTTTTACCTTTGGTGCTGCCAATATCTCAAGCAATCCCCCTAGTAGCTCTGGTCTCTGTCATTGCCACGGGCGTAGTGGCTTTTCGCACTAAAACCACCAACTTGGGGTCTTCACTCGGACCCTTGCTAATTGGCTCAATTGCCGGAATTCCTTTAGGGATGCACTTTTTGCAAATTTTTCCTGAAAAATCTATCATGCTGATTTTAGGCATAATGCTAATTTTAACCAGCGGCTATAGTTTGCTGAGCAATGCTCTGGGAAGAGAAATTAAATTAAGCTTTAATTGGCTAACTGGAATAATAGTCGGTTTACTGGCCGGAGTCTTTGGCGCCTCAATCAATGTTAACGGTCCTCTAGTAGGAATGTATTCTTCCAAAAATAAGAGCCTGTCAAAAGATAAAAATAAAGATTTAATTACTACCTACATGTTCATAACTGGTCTTTTCGTCATTACCGGCCACTATTTAGCCGGACGTATTGACCAACAAATACTGCGCTACTTTCTGATTGTGATGCCTGCTTTATTGATTGGTTTAGAAATAGGCAAAATTATTTTCAAAAAAGTGCCTGCGCAGGTATTAAGAGTGATTATTTACTTATTTGTGTTAGGAGCTGGGGTTAGGCTTTTGTTTTAAAACTGCTGCAAAACTTAACCTGCTATATAAAATCTTATAGTTCCAGCTTATAGCTTGTGAGATTTGCATAAAAATATTGCAAACTTTTCTAAATTTTCCACAAAAACCCATTGCTTTAGTTATATAGACAAATTAAGATAAATACATGCCAACACCAACCCCCACCCCCGAAGCAAACAAATCACCTCAAGGTCCTTCAAAAACTAAAAAAATAAGAGGCAGCCATAAATTTCGGCTAATTTTTATTTTGATTCTAATGGTAATCGTGGCCGTCTTGTTTTTTGTTTGGGAAAAAGGTCGTATCGCATTGGTAGTGGCTTTTATTGCCCTTGCAACTGCACTAGGGCTGGAAGTTGCACAAACTGACTGGGATCTGGGTCAACTCTGGGAAACAGGCTCTTTTCAAGAAGCTAAAGTGCAGCGGGATGAATCAGGCAACGTACTATACGATGCTTTTGGTAATGTCACCACTGACAGCAGTGCAGGCAAACCCGCAGACGAATATAATTGCAGCGACTTTGAGACACAGCCCCAAGCCCAAGCCTTCTTTGAAAAACTGGGTGGAACTAGCAATGATATTCATCGGCTGGATGGAGACAAAGACGGCGTGGCTTGTGAAAGCTTACCGGCGGGACAATAGTCATCAGGTTCTACACCCTCAAGCACCCCTGCTTTTTTTCAACATAGCTTTATAGTATAGTGATTAAAATAGTGATTAAAGAAATGCTTAATTATTAATATAAACAAATATGAAAAAAGCGAAAAATAAACTATTTTATTGGCTTATCCCTTTACCCATCATCGCCATTGCACTGATTGTTTTCTTAAACAATACAGACCGCGGCTTTGAAATCAATCTGCCCTCAAGAACAGACACCAATATACGAACAACTACTGAAGATGAAGAACAAGAGACTGAAATAAATGATGACATAAATGAAGAAGGCGATACAGAGGAAGGCAATGAACTCAAGCTGTCTGTAATTCCTGAAAAGTGCCGAGGATGCGGCAAGTGTATGCGGACTGATCCGGAACACTTTGAGGTAGAGGGTGATGTCGCAACTGTGATTAGTCAAGAGAATTTAGATTCAGCTGCTCTTGCAAGCGCAATCGAAGGCTGCCCACCTCAAGCAATAGAGCTAAATTAAACTATGTTTGACAGCTACTACGTTATTCCGATTACTGTTTTATTTTTGTGTTTTTATTGGGCTTCAAGTTATTTAGTTAAAAGCAAGCGACTCAAACGATCTACTCATAGAAAAATATGGAACTCGCTGCTGGCAATTAGTTTTTTGGTGAGCGGCTCCTTGGGTTTAATCTTGGCTTTCTCAATCGACAACAAACTCAGTATCGAGTGGTATCGAGAAATGTTATGGTACCATGTTGAGTTTGGAATTGTAATGGCGCTAATATCTTTTGTTCACTTATTATGGCACCTCAGCTATTATTCGAGAATTTTTAAGAGAAGATAGAAAGTTTGCAGTTTAGAGCATCTTATAAGAAAAGTTACAAAATTTTAATTTCCTTCAGCGATAGTATAAATATCGAGAAATTAACTAGTTCAATCACCTGGAATACCCAGAATATACCGCCCAGCAAATGCAACAGCTATTATAACTTCAGTAGATGAAACTAATTATCCCTGCATCAATAGTCTTCCAATAAAAAGCACAAGTAATGCGCCTGCTACTGCTACCACAAAAGACATTAAGTTAAATCCAGTTACTTCAACTGCAAAAAACTCTTGCCCTAGATAGCCTCCCACTACAGCTCCAACAATTCCTAAGATGATTGATCCTAAAACTCCTCCTTTTGAGCTGGGCGCAATAAAATTAGCAATAGTTCCTACAATGAGTCCAAAAATAATCCAATAGATGATAGTCATATTTACCTCCTTTCCATG
>CAZSQY010000017.1:7121-17179 GCA_964609285.1 uncultured Pseudomonadales bacterium | reverse complement strand
TCATTGCTCTTTTCCTTTAATTAAATAGTAACCGGCAAAACGTTTGTTTTTTAAACAGTGACCATATGGACCCAGTTTTTTACGGACTCTTCTGATATAAACTTCAATCGTATTAATCTGAGGCTGTTCATTTTCTAGGGGCCAAATCAAATTAATTAAACGCTGCTTAGTTAAAACCTGTGGATGATGAATAATTAAATACTTTAAAAGATCAGCTTCTTTAGGACTTATGGTTTTTACCTGCCCGTCAACAGTCAGTTTGCCAATTTCCGAATAAAGTTCAACACCTTGATATTTAAAACTGGCATATTGCGTAATTTTGTAACTATTGAGCAGCTTTTCAACTTTGAACAAAAGTTCTTCAAAATCAAAAGGCTTACTTAAATAATCATCAGCACCAATTTTATAAGCCATGAGCCGATTCTGCAGTTGACTTTTTTGAGTTAGCATTAAAATTCTGGCCGGGTAGTAAAACTCTTGAGAAAACTCAACTAGATCTAAGCCACAGCCGTTTGGCAGCAGCCAATCAACCAATAATAATTGATATTTAGTTTCGCTGAGTAAATCCAAGCTGTGATCAACCGAATCTGTCCAATCTACTTTTAAAGATAACTCTTGTTTTAAAATTCTTTTGAGTGACTGCGCCATGATTTGATTATCCTCTAAAAGTAAAGCTTTTTGCGGCATACGGATCATGGTTTTTAAATTAACAAGCATATCTTAAAAAAACCTTAAATTTGATATAATTAACTGTTCTTAAGAATCCCGGGTAGTGAAATGGCATCACAATTGTCTCTGAAACAGTTATTCCAGGTTCGAATCCTGGCCCGGGATCATTAGATATTAGATATCTAGAGAGATATCTAATATCTAATTCTGGGTCGTTAAGATGAGAAACTACGTTCGCGCTCAAGCGAGCTATAGCGAGCCTGAAAGTCCAGCGAGCGAATCCCGCTAAGCGGGAAAGCGAGTCGGGCATCCTGGCCCGGGATCAATAATAAAAAATAGCATTCTATACTATTTTTTATTATTTGTTTTGTGGCCAAAAGATGAGAAGCTAGTTCTGCCGTCAAGTGCGGAGCACCATTAAACAATACGCGCAGCACCTGAGTAATACTGGGAGCAAAACTGAAAGTTTTGCGAGCAGTGTAATCCCTGCCTGCCGGCAGGCAGGCTGGCCCGGGATCAAAACCAAGATATGCTGCCTCTAACAAACAAGGCCTGTTAATTCTCTAATCTTTTCAGGCTTTAATTTGACAGCACCCGTAAAATCAACCTACAATGATTTTATACTCAATTAATTTTATTAATCAATCAAATATTCATCTTATGCTAAAAAAACTTAAAATTTTTTCAGTCGTACTCGTTGCCCTGTTTTTCTTCTTAACATTGGTTGGAACCACTGTTGGGGCTTTACAAAGACCCAATCCAAATAACGAAAAAGTTGATGTTTTAGTCAATTTTCACCAAATGCCCACTGCTGCTGAGCAAGGTTTAATTCACCGTTTTGGTGGAGAGATTAACCGCACTTATAATAACTTTCCAGTCATCGCGGCTCGGCTGCCTCAAAAAGCTATTGATGCTCTGGAACAACACTCAACTGTACGCTTAGTGGAATTAGATCAAGAGGTACATGCTCTTTATGAAAAAACCGATGAATACGCTAATCCTTGGGGTATCAAACACATTCAAGCCGATTTAGCTCATGATAACAATTATCTAGGAGAGACTATTAAGGTGGCTGTGATTGACTCTGGAGTTGATTATACTCATCGTGATTTATCACCTAATTTTAATAGTGAAAATTTAGGAGCAGACTTTGTTGAAAACGATGGTGATCCAATGGATGTTTATGGCCACGGCACTCACGTGGCAGGTAGTATTGCCGCGGCTCAAGATGGGTTTGGAGTGGTAGGGGTGGCACCAAAGGTACAAATCATTGCCCTGCGCATCTTAAATGATGACGGAGTAGGATCAGAAAGCAATACTTTGGCTGCTCTTGATTGGATTATAACTTACAACACTGATAACCATGAGGCTCCGATTCGTATTACTAACAACAGCTATGGTCGTGGTTCCAGTTCCAGTCCGCTCAAAGATGCTTTTGATATATTAGCCACTAAATACAATGTACTGCATGTGGCAGCGGCGGGTAATTCCGGTAATCCTGCAGGAAAGAATGACAGTGTTATTTATCCTGCTAAGTATACATCTGTCATGGCCATTGCCGCTATAAATAGCAGCAACCAGCGCCCCAACTGGTCAAGTACCGGACCAGACGTAGAACTAACAGCACCTGGCGTGTCAGTTCTTTCAACCTGGAACTCTAGCACCAGCTACGCGAATCCGCAACCGATCTGCTTTGAAGACAACGGGTGTCATTACTATAAAGAAGGCAGCGGCACTTCCATGGCCTCCCCTCATGTAGCAGGAGCAGCAGCTTTAGTTTGGGGTACTGATACTAGTTTCCTTAACGCCAAGGTCAGACAAATTCTACAGCAATCAGCACAAGATATCGGCCTCTCTTCTCTACAACAAGGCCACGGATTAGTGCGAGCTGACTCAGCAGTTGAGCTAGCCACCAGCGGCGAGCTTGAGCCTGCGCCAACCTACTCTATTTCAGGCACTGTCACGGACACGGAAAATAATCCTTTAGAAAATGCTGCTGTTTCAATTGTGGGGACCGAGCTGACTGTTAACACAAACTCTGACGGCAGTTACTCTATTCAGGATGTTAGCGAAGGCACTTATGATATTGAAGCCAGTAAGGATGGTTATGAAACTCAAAGCAAAACTATAAAACTCAACAGCGATCAGACTGTAGATTTCTCTCTGCAAAAGACTCAAGAGGATGATACTACAGACAATCTAATGACAATTGGCTCAATTATTATGTGGTCCCGCTCTGCCGGACCAAACCGCTTTGTTAATACCGAAATCAAAATTCTTGATGAATCAGGCAATCCTGTCTCAGATGCTCTAGTTGAAATAGAGATAATCCTGCCTGATACGTCAAAGACCGTCCTTACAGAATTAACAGATTCAAACGGCGTTGCTGAATTTCAACTCAAATCAAGGCAGACCGGAGATTATACCAGTACAGTGCAAGGTGTTAGTAAAGACGGCTGGACCTGGGATGGAATACAAGCAGAAGAAACTATAACCGTCAACTAACCTTTACAAACCGCTGCTTGCCAAACTGATCTTGAAGCACTTCATAGTGTAAGTTGTGATTGCTACTAATTCCTAAGCTGGCTGGCGATATTTCAGAACGCTCGTCCACCTCAAGCATTAAGACTCCATCTTCATTTAAATACCGAGGAACTTGGGTCATCAATTGCCGAATTAACTCCAATCCATCTTCGCCGCCGTCTAAACCCAAATCAGGTTCATAAAACTTAACTGAATTGGGATGAGTTTTGAGTAAGCCACTCGGCACATATGGTAGATTGGCCACTATTAAATCAAATTTCTCAGTCACATTTTCCAGTAAATCTGACTCTATTAAATTCACGCGAGCCTGCTGCTGGGTCGATAACAATTTTTTCATATTTTCTGAAGCCACAGCTAAACAATCAGCCGAAACATCTGTCAAAGTCAGCTCAATATCCAATCCTTTTTTCTCAGCTTCCAGCAGTAAAGTGATGCCGATGGCTCCGGAGCCAGTGCCCAAATCAATCACTTTTATGCTGCCTTTACTCTTGCCAAACTCGTCTTGCAAAAAATCTACTGCCAAATCAACCAATTCTTCAGACTCAGTCCTGGGAATAATAGCTCGCTCATCAACTTTAAACTCTCGTCCATAAAACTCAGCCGTACCGGTGATGTACTCCACCGGCTTGTGACCAAACTGATCCAAGTCTTCTAAATCAAAACCGGCTTTAAGCAGTTGATTCTTTTCGTAAGCTAGCCAACTGCGCTTGTTGTGTTTCATATTGTATAAATAAGTATAATATGCTTAAATTTAGCATAGCGTGATGGGGTCATCCTATCACAAACTATTAAATAATAATTATTAAATAATCAAAAGAAAAATTTATGGCAGAAAAAAATAATCCGTTGTCCCTATCAAGTTTATTGAGTTTTCTTAATGAAAACTTTTCTTTAGTTTTAATTATTACAGCTGTTTTTATTACCGGTTTTGCTTTTGGCTCAATATGGAAAGAGAATAAAATATTAGGCACTAAAATTGAACAGCCGACCGCAGCCGCTCCTCGAGAAAACCAACCAGCCGCTGCAGCTGATGCAGGATCTGAGCAAGCAGCGCTTAGACAAATGCCAGCAGTCAACGAAAACGATCACAAACAGGGTGCACAAAATCCCGTAGTAACTTTGGTTGAGTACTCTGACTATGACTGCCCTTTTTGCAATCGCGTCCATCCCACACTAGAGCGGATTGTAGAAGAATACCCAAATCAAGTAGCTTGGGTTTATCGACATTATCCTTTAGATGCTTTGCATCCCACAGCTCGTACTGCAGCTGAAGTCAGCGAGTGTGTAGCGAAATATGGCAGCAATGATAAATTCTGGGAGTTAACTGATGAAATCTTTACCCGCATCCAAAGCGATACCAGCATTACTCAGACTGAGAATCTCTATGCTTTAGTCAGTGAAATTGGAGTCAATCGTTCACGGGTTGAAGCCTGTGTTGAAAGTGAAGAAATGGCCGACGTAGTGGAATCACAATTCCAAGGAGGTAACTCGGCCGGAGTGAGAGGTACTCCAGCAGTCATGA
Organism: uncultured Pseudomonadales bacterium; assembly: GCA_964609285.1. Classification (GTDB taxonomy): domain Bacteria; phylum Patescibacteriota; class Microgenomatia; order UBA1400; family PJMF01; genus CAZSQY01. The sequence continues at coordinate 12,444 of CAZSQY010000017.1, read as the reverse complement.
TTGTGCCTCAAAGCGGTGATTACGAGTTAATGGCCGGGGCTCAACCTTATGAAGCATTTATGGAAGTCCTCGAGCCTTTACTTAAATAGAAATGAATCATTGAGCATAATAGCTAAAAGAGCCTGCTCTGCAGGCTCTTTTTAAATTGAATTAATTCACAATTTCAGCGACTACTGTTTTTTTACATCCTTCAACCGCAACTGCAACGACTCTTTACCCCGCCAGCGATTTATATCTAAGTTAAAGGCAATATTTAGCTTATCTCCGGATGAAAGAGTCTGACCAAGTTTGCCCATATTCCAACCTACGGCTGTAATTACACTATAATCCTTTCCTTCAAATCTTAACCCTAGTTTCAAATGACCATTATCTCGACCCATAGTTCTCATATCAACAATTATGACATTATTCAGAGCAAAAACTGGCCAAGGGTTACCCATTCCATAAGGTCCTAGATTAATTAAGGCTTTAGCTGTTTCAAGATTAACCAAATTTGCTGGCAAAAGTGTATCAATTTTAAGTTCCGGCACCAGTAAATCATCGGCAATTTGCTCATCAGCTAAAGCAAATAGTTTTTGTTTAAGTTGATCCAGTTTGTCTGGTTCTGCGCTAAAACCAGCCGCCAGTTCATGACCGCCGGCATTAATCAACAAATCTTCTGTCTGTCTTATCAGCTTGGTAATATCAACTCCTTTAACCGACCTAGCCGAGGCCTTCGCCACTTTGGCCGACTCGGCCACCACTATACTTGGTTTATAAAATTTTTCTGTTAATTTGCCTGCCAAAAGCCCAATCACTCCCTCATGAAACTCAGATGAGCTCACAAAAATCAGTTTATGTTGTTTAAAATCGTGCTTCTGAGACAAACCCAGTTCCAAGTGTTCTTGGGTTAAATCTTGCCTAGTATGATTAATTTTATCTAGTTTACGCGCAATTTTCAGGGCTCCGCGATCATTGTTTGTACACAACAAACGCATCGCTTCTATGCCCTGAGCAATACGGCCGGCCGCATTGATTCTGGGACCAAGCATAAAACCGATTGTATAAGAAGAAATCTTGCTAGAATCAATATCTGCCACTTGAATTAAAGCTTTCAAGCCCGGCCGCTTGGTTTCAGCAATGGCTCTAAACCCATGTTTAACAAAGGCACGATTGATGCCTGTTAATGGCATTTGATCTGTGATGGTCGCGATCGCTAATAAATCAATTAAGCTCAAAGCATAATCAGCCGCCAGCTGCCGCATCAAAAACCAGGCCACTCCGGCCCCACAAACCTCTGTCGAATGCACCAGTGCCGACACTGGAGGCAGCTTTTTCTTCGGCTGATGATGGTCAGTCACAATCACCTCCAAGTCCTGCTTTTTAGCCCATTCGAGAGCCTCAAACGCCACGATTCCGTTGTCGACTGTTAAGATTAAGTCAGGATCATGTTCTTGCTGAATTTCAGCTAAAGCATCAACTGCTAAGCCATATCCATGCTTCTCACGGTCCGGAATAAAAGGAATTGCAGTTAACCCCAAATGATTAAGCGTGAGCCAGACAATGCTGGCGGCAATGATGCCATCTGCATCATAGTCACCATAAATTACCACCTTTTCTTGATTATCAATGGCTTGTTTAAGTCTTTTAACAGCTTTCTTGAGCTGAGCTGGATCGATATTCACATCAGACGCCTTGATTTGATCCGGACCCGGGGGTCTTAAAAACAGTTTTGTATCGTCTATTTGACGGTTGCGCAGTAAAACATCAATTAATTCCTGACTATCTGTGATCGGCTCTTGGTTTAAAATTTTCCAGTTCATGTTTATCAGTCTAAACAAGGATGAGTCAGCTGTGAATGGGCAAGTTTTTTACAGTTTGCTTGCCAGAAACAATCAGCAAAGTTTATCCCCCTCAATGCTCACCATATATTGATATAATCAAATTTATAGCTCATGAATATTACACTCAGCATACCATTTGAAGTGCTGTATATTATATGGCGTTTGAAGCAAACCGGGTTTGAAGCTTATTTGGTCGGTGGTTCAGTTCGAGATTTGCTGCTAAAAGCTTTATATCAATTACAAAACCAGGCATCGACTTTACACATTAGTGATTTTGATTTCACCACCAACGCCACGCCTGAACAAATTCAGCATATTTTTCCTGACAGCTTCTACACTAATGAATTTGGTACAGTTGGTATTAGTTACCAAAACTTGCTAGGCTCCATGGTGGCAGAAGACTATCGTCTTCCGGAAAAAAACATCAAAACTCGGTTAAATCAAACTGTTACTCAGCAAACACAAGACAGTATTATTGATCTGGCCCGAGCTTCTAAAGTACACGAATCCTTGCGAGCACAGGTGGAAAAATACGACGCCACTCATCAGAATAAAAAGGAGGATCCGCCTCCATTTGAAATTACCACCTACCGCTCAGAAGGGGTCTACTCTGATTTTCGCCGACCCGACCAAGTTAATTGGGGCGATTCAATTCAACAAGATTTAGATCGCCGTGATTTTACGATTAATGCTATGGCTATTACTTTAGAACAACAAGTTTTGGCTAATTTATTTCAAGATAAAAACATCACCCAAAGCTTGATAGAGATTGCAGCTGATCAATACCAGCTAGTTGACCTACATCAAGGCCTACAAGATCTTACCCAACAACAGATCCGAACTGTACGCAGTCCGGACGAACGCTTTACTGAAGATGCCTTAAGAATGCTGCGCGCTATCCGTTTAGCCTGTCAGCTACAATTTGAAATCGATCCTTTAACCCTTGCCTCAATTAAACACCATGCTCATTTAATTAAAAAAATCAGCTGGGAACGAATTAGACAGGAATTTTTAAAAATTTTAAAAACTAATCAACCCGACCGCGGTATTCGACTTATGGATGAAGTTGGCTTGCTCAAGCACGTTATGCCTGAGTTGTTACAGGCCAAAGGCGTTGAACAAGGCGGCCATCATGATACAGACGTCTGGACGCATGCTTTGGGAGCTGTTAAACATTGTCCTGCAAAAGACCCGATTGTGAGACTGGCTACTCTACTGCACGACATTGGCAAACCTCAAACTCAGCAGGTACGCAACGGGGAAATCACTTTTTATAATCATGAAATCGTCAGTTCTAGAATCGCAGATAAAATTGCCAAACGTCTGCGGTTATCCAACGAACAGCGACAGAGGTTGTTCACTTTAGTCCGTCACCATATGTTTTATTATCAACCTCACCATACAGACGCGGCGATAAGGCGCCTGATTAAAAGAGTTGGTTTAGAGAATATCGATGACATCCTGGCGCTGCGCGAAGGAGACCGTTTGGGCAGCGGCGCCCGCAAAACTAGCTGGAGACTGGAAGAGCTGAAAGAACGCATTGTAGAACAACTTAATCAACCCATGTCCGTCACTGACTTGGCGATAGACGGCAACGACCTGATGGAGGAGTTAAACATCGAACCTAGCCCAGTTTTGGGAAAAATTTTAAATGCGTTACTTGAAAAAGTTTTAGAAGAACCCACCCTCAATACTCGGGAAAAACTTTTAACTGAAGCCAAAAAAATAGTTTCCAAGTTTTAAATTTTTTTAGTTAACAAGCTAGCTGTTTTGCCTCTTAGATTTGATTTCATCCCATAGAACCAATAAGGGCACGGCAGTAAAAGTACTAGAGTAAGTTCCTGCTATCGCCCCAATTAGCAAAGCTACACTAAACCAGCGGATAGTTTCACCTCCGAGCAGGACTAATGCCGCCAGCATAAAAATGATGGTGAGCGAATTATTGATTGATCGCGCCAAAGTTTCCCATATAGCTAAGTTGGCGACTTGCTTAAAAGGCAGCCGAGGATGACGCTTTGATAACTCTCGGATACGATCATAGATTACGATCGTGTCATGAATAGAAAAGGATAAAGTTGTAAGTAAAGCAGTCACAAACAAAACATCAACTTGCACTCCAAAAAAATGACCAAAAATGCTAAAGCTGCCCAGAAGGATTAGCGAATCGTGGAACATGCCGGTAATAGCACAGATTCCATATTTTAACTGCTTAAATTGTCTCCACACATAAAAAATAATCAAGACTGCCACCAGCAAAACTGCATTAATAGTTTTAACGATTAATTCATTACCCAAAATAGGCCCAACACTTTCAAATTTCACCTCTGTAACTTGACCTAAACCCTCGAGCTGAGCTAAAACCTGCTCCTTTTCTTCATTTGATAATTGATTGCCCTGTAAAACAAATCTTCCAGCCTCCAAGGGTTGAACTTCATTCAGCTCGTCAATGTTAGAGATGGCTTCCCTAACTTGCTGAGCCTCCACTACTTGCCCCGACTCAATCTCCAACTCAAGAAGCGATCCGCCGGTAAAATCAATATTGGGTTTAATCCCCCACATCAACAAAGCCAATATGCTTGGAATTAACAAACATAATGAAATAGCAAAAAAAATGTTTTTATGCTTAATTAAGTTCATAGATGCGCGATCACTTTATTCTACAAATTGGCTGACACTACTATACAATTCCGGGTCACTACCCAGTTCTCGAGCCGCTTGACCTGCTGCCTTGAGTTTATTTTCACCGTCTTCAAAAATATACTCAATATTTTGATAAGGACTCATGGCCTCTTTCCAAGCCTCGCTGTCATATTTAGTACCAAAATACTGCATAGTTAAAATGTCAATATTTTTAAAGATCTGCTGTCTTTTATCCCGATTAATACCATGCTGTTTTAATAAAAATTCTAAAACATCTCGTGAGTGTTGAATAATCGAGGTGGATATGATCACAATTTTGTAGTTTTGCTCATAAAAACTTAAAAAAGTATCAATGGCATTAGGCATTTCCTCAACATGAGCTAGCATTCCTTTGCCTTCCTCCTGAGAGGTCTCATACTCTCTTTTGCGATAAATAGTTTTGTGCATATCAAAAATAACTGTGTGTTTCATTTTTTGCCCTTCTTTTGTCCTTCAGTAACATAAAATCGATTTAAAATTGGTAAAAATACTTTAAGCAAAGAACGACTCACAAACACACCTGTGAACAAACCCAAGACAACACCAATCAAAAGAGTGAGGCCAAACCCTCGCACCAGACCACTAGTATTTAAAAAAACAAAATCTAAAGGATTAATTAGCACCAAGGCAGTCATGATAGTGGCTAGATTAGCATCTTTAATGCTGTCCCAGGCTCTACCAAATCCCTGCTTAATTGCCTCTGAAAAACTCTGACCTAATCTTAATTCCTCTTTCATTCTTTCAAAAACTAAAATGTTTGAATCCACAGCCATACCGACTGATAAAATCAAGCCAGCAATACCCGGCAAACTCAAGGTTAC
>CAZSQY010000017.1:4350-7021 GCA_964609285.1 uncultured Pseudomonadales bacterium | reverse complement strand
ATGGCTAAAACTTTGCCTTGATTGTCTTGAGTGATTTGCCCAAATTTGCGCTTACCTTCAGCGTTAAACTCCAGTGCGACTACTGGTTCTCCTGTTTGTTGATTGAATGATAACTGTGCTTTTTTTAAGTCTTTGCCGGTTAAATCAGTTGCCTCATAATTAGATAAAAACAGCGCAGCAGACTGAGTGGCTTCCGGATCTAATTCTTCTTTTTCTAAACGAAACTCAAGTTCTGCAGTTTGACCAACCAATTGCAGGGCTTGCTGCTGATCTGTTACGCCCGGCAATTCAACAATAATTCGATATTGATCGCTTTGCTTAGATGTGCGAATCCTTGGTTCAGCAATACCGTACATGTCCACTCGGCGGCTAATAATATCTTTGGCAGCTTGTAAGGCATCCTCCCGGTCCGCTTCATCGATTTGTGACATATCTGCTCTTAAGATCACCTGCATCCCGCCCTGGATGTCTAAACCTTGTTTAAGCTCAAATTTAGGTTGAAAATGCCTGCCCAAAAAATAAAAATCAATTTGAGGGACATTAATTTGTTGTTCAACTTCCCAACCCCCAACAGAAAAATCCAAATAAATTACTTTTGGTAAAGCTATATAAGCTGCAATTAAACTTAAGACAATAATAAAAATCAATTTTTTGAAATTTGTCATTTAAAATTTAAAAGCCAAGAAGCTATTCCCAAATATTACTTAAGACCCGGCACCTCGCGGTGGATAAAATCTACCTCTGCTCCCACTATCATAACCCTGGAGCCGTAAAGTATATCCATTATGAATGGATCTCTTCTGGTTTTACGAAACTCAAACTCTTCATTAGAAAAAACAGCATAGTTAACTTCTCTATCCAGTTTTTCTTCTTCTTTTTTAATTAACGCCTGCAGTTCCGGCAAAACTATGTCGCCGATGATCAGTAAATCGACTTCATCCCTAGTTGGCTCCTGTTTCCTAATAAATTTACCGGAAAACATCACATATTCTATTTTTCCAAGTTTGCGCCGCTTTTTTCTAATTTGCTTACCTAAGCCAGTGCTTTTAGCAATCATCTGCAATAATTCCTGATAATATAAGTAGCGATTATTAAGTTGGTAATATAAACGGTTGCCCCTTTCCTCACTCTTTAATAAGCCTGCCCCAAGCATTCTGTCTAATTCGCGACGAACTGCATTAATTTCCTCATTTATTAAACGCGTAATTTGACGCACGTAATACATCTCCTCAGGGTTTAAGAAAAACAATTCCAACATTTCAACTCTAACTCTGGAAATCATTAAATCTTGAAGATCTGCCATATGATTATGAAAGTTTCTGATTAATATTAACTTTCAGCTTTGAAAAGTTTTTGTACTCAAATTTTACGCTGAATTAAGATCCAACGCAACCAACAATTTTTACCAAAAAACTTAATTTCGGAAACAAATCTCAACAACGAGGTATAATTTTTTTACCGAAGGCTAGTAAGTTACGTCTGTACCCAAACCAACAACGCTAATCCAAATTGGCCCCCTAGCTAACTCCACCGCTTGGCCGCGACTATCAGTAAACTGCAGCTCGCTAGTGCGAGTCGGTTTACTCCAAGTTGCCTCAATCACATCACCATGTTTAAAAATCAAAGCATTGCCTGTCCCAGTAGTGCCATAGATCATGTGCTTTTTTTCATTAATAGGACCTTTTTCTGTGGTCTTTAATACAATCACATTAGCCGCGGCTATCTGCTTGCCGTTGTTCAAATCAGTGTGCGGCTCTCCTCCGGTAGACCTAAGGAATCTATCTTGGCTTGAATCATATTCCCATTTGGCTGAATATTGATCATAGCCTGACCAGAATGGGTGAGAGACTGAAGTAATTGTACCTGGCTCCGGCACTTCTGTCTCAAACGTCCATCCCTCATATAAATCCAGCCAACTACTCCCTTCAGGATCTGTCACAGTCCAATCACGTTTTTCTCCAACAGCCCACAATTTCTCTGTACTGGTTTCCATAGTATGCTCAGTAGCTAACTGCTTGCCATCCAATCTGTCATAATTGCGCACAAAAGTGGGGTATCCAACTGAAAATTGATTGATGTCATTCTGCAAAGACCAGCCATATTGGTTAATCTGACCAAGAGAATCAGTCGGTCCGGGCACATTAGAGCCACCCACATGGACATAAAGCGGCTGATAAAAACCAGATGCCCAATCAACAAAGTACGAACGGGCACTGCGAATAGGTGCCAATACTACCTCCTGCCTTTGCGCAGCACAATAATACATAGTTCCAAAACGAGTCACTCCACCCTCGGCCACAGCTTCAAAAACAACATCTGCTTTGGACAGACCGGACTGCGGTCTTGCATCAGGTGAATTCTCAATCATTACAAATAAAGGACGACGCCGTTCCCAAGCATCTCTTTCTGTTTGGGTAAACTTTTCTCCAGACAAAGGACATGGTTGATCTTTAGGTGCATTGGGATCGATTTGTAAAAGCAAGCCTAAGGCTGTATCCTCTTCATCATTTAATTCAACCCCGTCTTCAATCTCAACATTTTGTCCCCCATAAAAAGAAGAAAAAGCTGTATAAGACCCGGCAGCAGAAATTACATAAATAATAAGGGCTAGGATTAAGTGTTTTTTTTGCATAATGTATTCTAATGCGAATAATAGTAGTTAAAAAATAAT
>CAZSQY010000017.1:0-4250 GCA_964609285.1 uncultured Pseudomonadales bacterium | reverse complement strand
TTTAATTAAACAAATAGATCAAAAGTAATAAGGCACCAACAAACAAAGTAGATATTATTGTTTTAAAAAGATCTTGTTTGATCAGATCAAAACTATATCCAAAAATCTGAGCGTATAGCTGCGGTGTTTTGGGTCCACTGTTTTTAATCACAACCTGACTAGATGGCAGCTGGTTGCTATCTAGAAATTTATTGGATTTAGATTTATGGCTTTCATTTTTACTAATTTTTTGTTTAACCGCTTTTATACGGCGCTCTTCAGCTCTTGCCAAATCTTTTTTAGTACGTCGCTTAGCTGCCATAAAAATTTATCGGCCAATAATAGTGCCAACATCTTTAGCCGTGATCAAGATAATTAATAATACCAGCAAAATAAAACCTGCATAATTAGCATAAGCCTCAATTCTGATAATTTTTTTTCTGCCAAAAATCTTTTCCAAAAAAATAAAGAGAGCTCTGCCTCCGTCCAAAGCCGGAATTGGCAGTAAATTCATAATGCCTAGATTCAAAGACAGCATGCCGGCAAAGCCTAAATTATTCCAAAAATCTTGACTGATCAAATTACCTTGTTGTGCTTCGTAAACAATCCCAACCGGACCAGCCACATCTTTTGGCACCTGTCCAGTAGAGGCTAGACGGCCGAACATATCTATCAAAGCTTTAACAATTAAGTAACCCAAGCTAACCGCCTGCTTCATACCAATCCAGCTACCTCTAAAAGGCATCTCATACCAAGGATAAAAAACAAAAATCATATCTTGAAAAACTATGCCAATTGAACCCTGATCTTCAGGAGTTTCTTCCTTTGTCCTGGCATAGATTTCAAACTGTTGAGTTTCCGTAGGACACTCCAGCTGATCACATTCTTGGGTAGTAATAACAGTTAATGTCTGACCTTGATTTTTCTCAATAGCCTGCTGAACATCAAATAAGTTCTCAATTTTGTAAGAACGCTGATCTGTTTGAATCTCTACTATATTTACGTTCTCAGGTAGTTGAGCCGCTGCAGCCGGACTACCCTCCATTACAGTTCCAACTCTTGCCTGTTCAGTAATATTCTTAGGAATACCTATAAAAGAAAAGACAATAGAAAAAGCCAAAACAGCAAAACAAATATTAATTAAAACCCCAGCTAATATGACTCTAATTCTTTGTTTGGCAGTTTTTGCATAAAAAGGCGCCCACTTGTTTGGTTTCAACTCTAGATTGCCGTCTTTTAATTCCTCTAAATCCGGACCATTTTCACCTTCTAAACGCACAAAACCTCCGAAAGGAATTGCATTTAATGTAAAGTCTGTGCCTTTCCAACTAAACAGCTTTAGTAGTTTCGGCGGATAACCTAAACCAAATTCTTGGATATTAATCTTAGCTCTTCTGGCAGCAAAAAAATGGCCCAATTCATGGATTATGACTAAAAAAGATATGATTAAAATTACAATTAAAACTTGCATAATGGCTGATTAAATTGGTGGAAACTCTAAACTTTATTATCCCATCGACAACAACTCTTGCTCTTTTTGCTGTTCCAGCTCTTCTAATTTTTGTACATGATCATCCATAATCCTATCCATTTCTTTTAAATCATGATGAATATCATCCTCGCTTACACCTGACTCTCCTTCCATTTCCTCGATTTCATTCTTAACATCAGTGCGGGCATTGCGCATCATGACTTTAGCTGACTCAATTTTTTGTTGAAGCTGCTTGACCATAGTTTTGCGCCTTTCTTCTGTTAGGGCTGGAACCGTAATACGAATAATGTCTCCATCGACTACAGGATTCAAGTTGAGATCAGCTTTTTGAATACTTTTTTCAATATTTTCTAGTAAATTTGTGTCCCATGGTTCAACCACAATCATGTTAGGATCAGGTGCTCCAACATTGGCTACTTCATTAATGGCCATAGTAGTGCCGTAAGCTTCAATCTTTACCGGATCAAGCATGGAAACTTTTGCTTGACCGGTGCGAAGCGTTGACAGCTCCTGCTGAGTGTGTTCAATAATCTTGTTAAGTTTTTGTTTAAAATCTGAAAAATTGTACATATATTTATGCTAATTATGATATAAATCTATTGTACGAAATATTGGGTAATTATAAAGCAGCAAAGTCTAGGAGTTAAAAATACTTGGCACGATCGTCATCTCAATAGCGGCCAAAGGATCGTTAACAACCAGCCATCTATAAAGATCATCTATGCTCTCCATCCAATTCTGCTCGTAAGTGCTAATAATTACATCAAGAGGAATTGCGCTTACTAGGTACTGAGTGCCCATCTCATTTTTTAACAAATTTGCAGCTAAAATCTGATAAACCCTTCCTTCTTGATCAATAAAACAGTCAATGCCAAGCTGATCAGAGCTGTCAAAAACCGGCAACTGATCTCCGTTTTCTACAAGGAACTGTGTTTTTATTTTTTCAATAGAATTGATGTCTGAAAAGCGATTTATGCGAGGGTTGTAGGATTTAAGAAGAAACTGACTGACTTCAACTCTGGCATTAGATATATCCGCTTCTGAAGCGAGAAACACTTCAATGACTTGACGATATTTATCCGGTTTCTCAGTTGAATCTTGCGGCAAAATAGTTCGCTCTTTAATCCAATCAAGCACTTTTTCGTTTTTCCAAGCAGCTGATTGTTCTGCCAACTTTTGAGCTCTATTAAGCGGGTCTTCATGACCGGCCACTCCAAAAGTACCAACAAAACGCTGAGCTACTACCGCCGGGATAATTCGAACTAATTCAAAATCTCCTTCTGTTTTAAAAAGATTCATTAATTTACCTATGCCGTCTTCCCTAATATCAATCTCGAATTGATTGGACAAACGCCAATTACTAAGCTTATCGTCTAATTCTAAAACTATGTAACCATGAATTTGGTCAGGTTGATCCTGCAAGCTATAGGGAATAGCCCATGCATAAACTATGTTATTTTCTTTATTTCTAGCCACTGCCATCATAGCTTTTTCAGATTGAAAAATTAGATCAGATCTTTCAAGTTTTAAATAAGCTCTTTGCATTTCCATCTCTGTCTTAGGCCAGGTAATCGGTAGATAATAGCCTTCATTTTCTTCAAGTTCGCCAACAATATTAGTAATATCATCAGGATGATCGGGGTCGCTTGGATCTAAATAAACCACCTCTTGGGGCTGCGGGACAAATGGAAAATAACTTAAGCGTTTTTCTTCATGCTCTATTACTTTTTGAATACTCGCGGCCAGTTCTTGCAACTCGTGCACTCTGACTCGATTCATTTGATCATTTGGCTTTATATCTCTGTTAATAGCATGATTAAGCTGTGAATCAGTAATTTCTTCTGTAACATGACCATAAAATTTTAATATAAATCTTTCTAGAGTTGCATAATCAATTTCTAAAAAAAGATCAGCAAACTTTGAATATTTAGGATCAGTAAAAGCGGCTCTTGAATAGCGATATGCCAAATGCTCTCTGTAAGCCAATTTCATTTGAGAGAGCTCATCTAAATTAGGGTAGTTTGGAGGATTTTCCAAAGTGTGTCTGTGCTGATTACGCTCTTTTTCCAGTTCTACCAACTGCTCATCTGATATCAAGCGACCAAAAACTTCCAAATAAATTCCTGTCAGTACTACAGATAAAAATAAAATAGCCATAGCAGTTCCTTTTTCAATTTTGCCATCCTCTGAAGGCATTAAATCTTCAGCAGCAGTTAAGACTCGTTCTGACGTTTTATTCATTTTATTATATTTTGATACAAAAAATATCAGATATATTATATATCTGATATACAAAAATTAAAAATAAATTCGCAAATTTGTATCACATTTGAGCTCATTTCTGAGGGAGTGCCCTCAGCGTTTTGTCTCCTGCCTGTCTGCCGTCAGGCGGGTTGGAGACAAAGCCTGCCTGCCTACCCTGCCTACCGGCAGGCAGGCGGTAGGCAGGCTCCCCTGTGACTAGGGGGATTTGAATCCCTAAGTCACATAAGGGGGATTTCCACTTAACCCCCATTATGATTTATTCCCCGCAGTCCAGCTAAGCGGGAACGGGGTATAAATCATAATAAAAAAATCTTAATCTATTCTCATCTCAAGATCGACTTGAGGAAATGGAGTGTCTTTTTTAGCTGGATCAGCTGCCTTAAGTTGTTGCCGCAGTTCAATGATTTGTTGCTGTAGAGGACTCCAGTCTTGTTCTGAAGCTGCAGAGTCGGTTATATCCGAAGAGTCCCCCGTTTGTACGGCTTGCCTAATCCACAATACAACTACTAATAAA
>CAZSQY010000016.1:0-17515 GCA_964609285.1 uncultured Pseudomonadales bacterium | reverse complement strand
GGAAGCATCTAAGCGAGAAGCCCCCTCCAAGATTAAACATCTCAATTAGACACGTAGGAGACCACTACGTTGATAGGCAGCCGGTGTAAGTATCGAGAGATACTAAGCCTAGCTGTACTAATGGTTAACCGAACACAATTTAACTAAAGGTGTTTGGGCTGTCTGCATGTTCTTTTCATTTTTTTGCGAGGGATCGCCTTTTTGATTTTGCGCTAGAACGAGCAAAGCTCGACACCGCTTAAAATCAAAAAGGGCTCTTTTAAAATTGGTTATAAGGCTTTAAAACCCTTTTGTTCTGGTCTCTGGAGCGAAGTGGAACCAACTCTTTCCATTCCGAACAGAGTCTTGAAACGCTTCAGCGCTGACAATAGTATGCGGGTAACTGCATGCGAAGATAGGTCGAGGCCAGAACAAAGGGGTTTTTTTATTGGATATTTCTAAATTTTTTTAGAACGTAAGACAAAAAAGTAAAAATACTAACTAATTGTTTTCATAGACACTTTTTACAGCAGCACAATATAAAACAGTAAAACCAAGATTGATAACACTAAGTGAATATAGCCCAAGATTTCAAGCACAGGAGAAAAAGTGGTAATTACAGTTTTTTCCATAACGTGAATTTGGCGGATAACTACAATAGCAAAAACAATATACAAAATACCGCCAATAATAAAAAAATCATGAAATAAATTTTGTAAAAACTGATTAATTGATTCCTCATCACTAAGCCCATTAAAAGGAAAAACCCCGGCTTGAAGTAAAAAAGTATTAATAATTAAGCTCATTGCACCCTTCCTTCAAGTTTTTCTCTCTCTTCTTCTAAAATAAGTTCGTTTAGAATTTTTGTAACTCTAGCTGGATGTGGCACATCTTCAAATTCTAGTTCAGGGTTTTCTCCTGCTGTTTGAATGTAAATAGTGCCATAATCCACGATTGAAGCCAATACTCCTCCGGTAGCGGCAGTAATATCTTCAACATTATCAATTTTTGCAGACGAAACATTTTTGTAGATTAAGGACATAAAGTCAACGTCTATAATTCGTTCGTCAGTTACAATAAAAACATTGAAAAACCAAACTAAAAATGCTTCTAGGATATAAGTGGTTAATAAAGAGTACCATCCAATCACTACAGCTACTTTTAAACGTGGAGTGAGAAAATCAAGCATGGGCGAGGAAAATAAGAGAAAGGGGCCAAAAAATAATAAAATAGCAATGCAGATTTTTTTAATTTGAGTTACAGGGTGCCGCCGCAGCATTAAAACCACTTCCTCACCAGGCATCTGGGAATCAAAATGAATGCTTAATGGTTTGGGAGCATAAGCTCTGAGAGGATTTTTGGAAGGCTCTTCCTGCCTTAAAGTTTCGGAATAATCATTAATGTTCCTAAGCCGAGTTTTAGTTTTAGGAGAAGACTTTTTCGCAGCTGGTTCTAGTTCTGTTTCAAAAATTGATTTTTTTGACTCTTTTTCAAGTGCTGATTCATCAGTCTTTTTAGGTTTTTTACGCACATCATTTGTCATTTTGGGGGGCTTAGATGCTTTGGTAGTAGTTTTAACAGGTTTTTGTTTGGATTTAGCAGGATCGTCCTTGTTTGCATCAAAGATTTCTGGCATACAGATATTATATCATCTTAAGCAATGATCTCAGGAGAAAGAAGAGAAATGTAACAAAAAATGAACTCAGTCTTCTAAAACAGCTAAAAAAGCCTCTTGATTCAGCTCAACTTCTCCAAACTGCTTCATGCGTTTTTTGCCCTCTGCCTGATTTTTCAGCAATTTTTTGCGTCTGGTTACATCTCCTCCATAAAGCTTGGCAGTCACATCTTTGCGGTAGGCTTTAACATTGGCTCTGGCAATAATTTTACCGCCAATAGCGGCTTGAATCGGCACTTCAAACAATTGCCGCGGCACTACATCTTTTAATTTTTCCACGATTTTGCGGCCTTTTTCTTCAGCTTTTTCTTCTAAAGCAATAAAACTCAACGCCTCAACTGGCTCATGATTGACCAAAACCTCAACTTTCACTGCTTCTACGGGCTGATAATCTGTAATTTCATACTCAAGTGAAGCAAAGCCAGAGCTTAAGGATTTTAAATTATCATGAAAATTGTAAATTAATTCTGCTAAGGGAATGCGGTATTCCAATCGAGCCCGAGCACCGCTGTTGATTGAATTGAGCAGCTCACCGCGGCGTCGCCTAGCAAAGTCCACTATTTTTGGTAACTGCTTAACCGGAGCAAAAATGACTGCTCTCGCCATTGGTTCTAAAATTTGTTTAATTTGATTGGGATCAGGTAGATCAGATGGTGTTTCAATGGTTAATTCCTGATTATTTTTAGTCATAACTTTGTATTTCACTGTGGGAGCAGTAGCAATTAGGTCTAGATTAAATTCTCTGCTGAGTCTTTCTCTTACAATTTCAGCATGAAATATGCCCAAAAATCCGACCCGCAGTCCATTGCCCAAAGCTTGAGAATGAGTGGAAGCAAAGTTCAAAGCAGCATCGTGTAGTTTTAATTTTTGAATAGCATCTTTTAATTCTTGAAATTCATTGTTTTCAACTGGATAAAGTTCCATAAATACCATCGACGTTGGGTCCTGATAACCGGGTAAAGGCTCCACTTGCTGATAATCTTGATGATGAGTAATGGTGTCGCCAACCCTCACCAGCTCGATATCTTTCAATCCGGTAGCTACATAGCCCACCTCGCCTGCCCTGAGTTTTTTGACAGGAGTTTTTTGGGGCTTAAACACACCAATCTCTAAAGGCTTGAACTCTTTTTGGCTAAACAGGAGGTGCAACTGATCATCTACTTGTAATTCTCCTGAAAAAACTCGAGTATAAGCGATCACCCCTTGATGATTATCATATTGAGAAGTAATGATTAAGCTCTTAAGAGGTTGATTGTTTTGGCTTACAGTTTGATTTTTTGTTAAATTTGTAGCAGGAGAAGGAATGCGCTCAATTACAGCTTTTAAAAGCTTTTCCACCCCTTGGCCGGTCTTAGCAGAACAAGTTAAAATTTCACTTTCTTTAACGTCAAAAGTTTCGATTAATTCTAAGGTAACAGCATCAACATCAGCTGCAGCTAAATCAACTTTATTAATAACAGGAATTATTTTGAGATTGAGCTTAAGCGCTTTTTCATAATTAGCCAAGGTTTGAGCTTGGATGCCTTGTGTAGCATCAACCAACAGCAGTGCTCCCTCACAGGCTTGCAGGGAACGACTGACTTCATAACCAAAATCAACGTGACCGGGTGTATCAATTAGATTTAAAACATATCCTTGATAATCCATTCGTACAGCAGCCAGCTTAATTGTGACCCCCTTTTCTTGTTCAATCGGGTTGGAATCCATCATGCGTTCTTTGAATTCCTGCGAAGAGACTGTGTTGGTCAGTTTAAGAAATTGATCAGTTAGTGTAGTTTTACCATGATCAATGTGGGCAATGATTGAAAAATTTCTGATTTGATCGGGGTTATAGCGCTTGTTTAGTAAAGCATTTGTCATAAGAGGTTTCGCTAGGTAAAAAGCCGTATTAAAAAATGGGGCACAAGATAGAGTTGGTCTATTTGAGCCAATAATCCAAGAGTTTTTTATTTTTCTTTTGCAGCCACGATTTTTGCTACCTGGCTCTTGAGACGAGCTCCTTTGTTGGGATGATACACACCCTTTTTCACAGCCTTGTCAATGGCTGCATAGGCAGTTTGTAAATTTTCTTGGGTAGGATCTGCTTCCACCTTTTTTCTGGTGGTTTTGACTCTAGATCTTATTTTTTGATTAACTTGAGCTTTGTTCTGACTTGATCTCAAAGCTTTTTTAGCACCGGGTAAAATTGGCATAATATTTCTTTTGTTAATTATTTGATAAATTCGTAAATTAATATTAAATTAAAAATGAGTTCATTTCTGAGGGGCAGGCCCCTCAGCGTTTGATCTTGCTTCGCAAGATCAAACTATGGGGAATCCGACCCCCATTCTGATTTGTTTCTCGCAGTCCCGCTAAGTGGGACGGGATATAATCAGAACAAATCTGCTTAATTTAACTTTTCGCAACACTTAATCTTTAACTGATAATGAACGACTGTTACCAGAGACTGAATTATACAATCGCCTGGTCTGAATTTCAATTGGTCGAGGCTTCATTTAATCGTTTATAATGGTTTACATTGTTATGCTGAGCAAGCTAAAATCTCTGTCCAAATTTTTATTTCGCAACACTAAGTGGTTGGAAAAAAAACAAACCTCAATTTTGTCAGCGGCTCTGATTATTACCGCTGCCAATGTTGCCTCTTCTGTTTCAGGTTTAATCCGCGAACGGCTTTTGATTTCCTCTTATTTTAATACTGAGGCTAGTCAAAAAGCCTATGAGGCACTGCAGGTAGCTTTTCAGGTGCCGGATATGTTATTCCAGCTGATTATTCTTGGAGCTTTATCGGCAGCTTTTATTCCTGTTTTTACGAAATATAAAAAGAAGAGTGAAAAAGAAGCTTTTGAAATTGGCTTAAGTGTTATGAACAGCTTGATTTTAATTTTTTTAGCAGTATCCCTGGTAGTCTTTATTTTCTCAGAGCCAATTACAGCCTGGAGAACAGGCGGAGCTTTTACAGAACGACAAATTCAAATTGCTGCCAGTCTTACTCGCTTGATGTTATTTGCTCAAGTTTTTTTCGCCATTTCAAACTTTTTTACTGGAGTTTTACAGTCATATCAGCGTTTTATTGTGCCAGCCATTGCGCCTATTATTTATAATTTTGGAATTGTTTTGGGTGTATTCTTGTTTAGTGGCCAATTGGGTATTTATGCTGCCGGTTTGGGCGTAATTTTGGGAGCTTTTTTGCACATGTTGATTCAATTACCTTTTGTTTTTCGTTTAGGTTTTAAGTTTAAATTTAAACTCAACTTAAAGCATGCCGGTGTTAAAGAAATCTATAAACTTATTCCACCCAGGGTTTTAACTTTGGGCATCAGTGAGTTAAAAAATTTGGCACTGGGCTTTTTTGCAACCAGTATTGGTAATTTAAGCTTTGTCGTCATTAAGCTTGCTTTAAAATTAATGGCAATTCCCATTCGTCTGTTTGGGGTGCCGATTAGTCAGGCATCTTTGCCTTTTCTGTCAGAAGAAGCCAGTCCTAAACAAATGAAAAAATTTAAAACCTTGGTTGTACAATCTATTCACCAAATTGCTTTTTTAGCTATGCCTGCCGCTGTTTTGTTGTTAATTTTGAGAATTCCGATTGTGCGTTTGGTTTTTGGGGCACAAAATTTTCCATGGAAAACTACTCTAATTACTGGTCGGGCAGTGGCTATCATAGCCGTGTCTGTTGGAGTTCAATCTATTGTGCAGTTATTAATTCGGGCTTTTCATGCCCTTAAGGATACTGTCACACCTTTCATTATCATTGCTCTTTCAGCTTTGGTATATCTTCTGATATCTTGGATTTTCGTTTTTCGATTAGACAGTTCGGTTTTGGGCATTGCTTGGGCTACCACAGCCTCAGCATTTATCGAAGCAGTTTTGTTTTTTATTTTATTGGAAAAAAGGGTCAAAAATTTATTTTTTAATAGGAGTTTTATCCAAGAGCAGTTCAAAATTTTAATTTGCTCATTTTTGATGGCAGTTTTTCTATACTTACCTTTTAAGATTTTTGATGAACTGGTCTTTGACACAAGTAAAACTGTGGAGTTGATCGGGCTGACTGTGACAACAGGCACAATTGGGTTGTTGGTTTATACTTATTTTTCAGTTTTGTTTGATGTACAAGAGTTGGCCTATTTCATGAATGCTTTTCAAAAGTTTGGCAAGTGGCAGCAGCCCTTATCTGAGAGTAAAGAAGTTTTAATTGAGTCCGGAGCTGATGGGGAAGATATTTAGCTTTAAATGTAAATTGCAATAAAAATTATGCCAATGAAATAAATATATTTTGAGCTTACTACTTATCATCAATTTATTTCTGCTATAAAATGATTTCAGACTGCCCTTATGCCTAAGCCACTAACATACGACTTCAATCTTATCCCTAAAGATCCTTTTTTTGAAAGCACCTTAGGGCGTGTTTTGGTGTGGGCTACCAATGCTGGACGATATATCCTAATTTTTACCGAATTTATAGTAATTATTAGTTTTGCTGCCCGTTTTACCTTAGATCGGCAGCTGGCAGATTTAAACAAAGATATTAATCAAAAAGCTAATCTTATTAAAAGCCAGAGTCAACTTGAAAGTGATTTTAGATTGGCTCAAGTTAAATTGGAAAATTTTTCCAAGCTTGATCAGCAAACAAATGTAGCTGCAGTTTTCCCACTGATTCAACAAATAGTGCCGAGAAATGTAGTTTTAAAAAGACTTGTGATCTCGCAGCAAGAGGTGGCGGCAGAAAGCATTGCCTTGTCTAATGAGGCACTTAATTATTTTATTAGTAATTTACAGTTGTCGCCCCACTTTCACACGATACAGGTTAGCAAGATTGAAACTCGAGAAGAGAAGCGTGCAGGTTTCAGAGTAGTAGTGAGTGCTGCCTATAATATTCCGGAGGAAGAGTAGCTATAAAATTAACAATGCCAGATAACAACAAGAAAAAAAGAGATATATCAAGAACTCTAGCTCATTTTTATAAGAAACCAGTCGCCAAGGTTTCTTTGGAGTTTTTCTTGTCAGTAATAGTAATTTTGTTTTTTGCCCTATTTGCTATTCGGCCAACTTTAGTCACGATGTCGGAGTTAGTTAAAGAGATTGAAGATAAAAAAGAGCTGGCCAGTCAACTGCAGCGCAAGATCGCTGCTTTATCCTCAGCTCAGGAAGAGTACCAGAGATTAGAGTCTGAAATTGTCATGCTTAACCAAGCAGTGCCGGTGCAGCCGGAGTTGTTAGAAGCTTTGAAAATTTTGGAAAAGCTGGCTGGTGAGGAAAATGTTATTATTGAGACTCTTCTATTGCAAGAAATTCCGGAAGAAGATCCTCTCACAAATTTAACCTATGAAGAGATAGATTCGCGCGATTTATACTTTACTGTAAGAGTAATAGGAGACTACCCTTCAATTAAGGATTATGTGGCCGCTATTCAAGCCATGCGTCGTTCATTCATGATTGAAGAGATTAATTTTTTGATTGATGAGCAGGATCAGCAGCAGACACTCAAGGCTCATTTGATAATAAGAATACCTTATTTTGGAGATAAAAATGCCAAATCAGTTCAAACAACAACTAAATAAAATCAGGGCTAAGAGAAAGTTATTCTTTGCTTTAATTTTTGCCCTAGTAGCGGCATTAATTTGGATTTTTGTTAGTATTTTTTCGACTCAAGGGGCCTCAGGTATTTCACCAGAAATGCACAAATTGGCTAAGCCTCTGACACCAACTTTAAATAAGAATCTTTTAGATAAAATTGGCCGAAAGCGCCATTTTACCCAACAAGACTTACAGCATTTTCCAATTTTTGCTTTGATAAATATTGAAGACGGAGGATATACGATTCTCGATGTAGTGAATGATAGAGTGATAGGTCGGTCGGGCGTGAACGAAACAGATATCGAAGAAGCGGTATTGGAGGAAGATGGTCAATTTGGGTCAGAAGCTGCTGCAGGGCAAACTGCCACCGGCAGTGCCGAACCAGTGTCTGAAATTGAGCCTGCTGGAGTTTCTGCACCTGACACTGAGGCTGGCACAACTGATCAAGAAACTACACTTGAATAAAATCATGAATTATATTTTTGACTGTAGTTTTACTTATAAGGGTTTCACCTTTTGTTCGCCTTGTTTACAAGTCAAGTTATGCCTTACAGTAAATATAAGTTGTGCGGCTAATTGTTTAAGCCCAATTGTGTTGCTTGGTCGCTACTTAAAACCAACGGCAATATGTATGATAGATGAATAATTGGGGATCGCTATAATTAACTTTTATGCTTGGGAAAAATACAACTAAAAAATCAATGATGAAAAAACAAATCCCGACTATTTTGGGATTATTGATTTTAGTGGGAGCTTTAATCGCCGGATTAATTTTTTTTGGAGAAGGCACGGGCGTTTTTGCTCCCCGAGCTACACCGGAAACTACACCTAAGCAAATTAGAGTTACTAATATAAAAGACAACAGTTTTACAGTTAGTTTTTATACTGAAGAAAAAACTGCGGCTTTTGTTAAGTATGGCACTGATCCGAATAAGTTAAATTCTCAAGTGAGCGATGACCGCGATCAACTTTCCGGCGCAGTTGGAGAATATCAACTGCATCACATAACTGTTAGAGGTTTAGATCCAGCCACTGATTATTATTATGTTTTGGGAACCGGTTCTAGAGCGGAATTCGATAATGAGGGTCAACCTTTTCAAATCACAACGGCTGTTAAGCCTAGTGCGCCTCCTCCGGAAGCAAAAACGGTTTATGGCAGTGTGAGCAATGAAAATGGAACTCCAGCCGAAGGAAGCATCGTTTATTTAGCTGCGGATGGTATGGGTGACGCCTCATCTTTGGTTAAAGCTTCTGGTAGTTGGGCTGTTCCTTTATCTCAAATGAGGACTACTGGCGGCGACGGATATGCTGATTTAGAAGATAACGAACAGCTAAGTTTGTTAGTGCAGGGAGCCCCTTTGACTAAACGCATTCAAATACGCTTAACAGCAGCAGAAGCCCAACCAGTGCCTGAATTAACTTTTGGTAAAAAGCCAGATTTAAGTAAGACATCTGATGTGAGTGCAGAAACAAGCCCTACACCTTCGCCCGATCCAGCACTGGCTGATCAACCACAGCCGCAAGAACAAGATTCAGAAGCGAGTATTAGCGGGCAATTGCAAAATTTATTAGATGAAGCTGAACCTTTGCCTACCGATAGCACTGCCAGCAGCGAGTTATTGGTAGGTGAATTGAAGACGAGTACTGAGTCAGGAGAAATCTCTTACACTACCGAGTCTCCTAAAATTAAAGGTAAAGCCAAACCAAACACAGAGGTTAAAATTGAAGTGCACTCTGATAATCAGTATGAACAAACAGTTACTAGTGATGAAGATGGTTATTTTGAGTTAGACTTAGAAGCTCTTAAAGCCACGCTTGAACCAGGCGAACACACTGTTACTTATAGTTATCTAGATCCGGACACGGGTGAAGAAGTAATAGAGACGGAAACTTTTTGGGTGGAGGATTCTGATTCAGTGAAATTAGCTCAGGGTGATACTGACTCCACTAGTACAACATCTAATTCTGATAGCGATACGAGCGAAACAGGCTCTGATACCACTTCAACCTTAGACTCTGAAGCCAGTTTAACCTCTACGCCTACGCCGACAAGCAGCATTCCTTATGGTTCAGGCAGTCCTTATCCGATGACTACGCCTACCTCTATGCCTACCTCTACGCCCACTCCTATTTCTGCTACCAGTTCGAGCACAGCTACAAGCTCTACCACTGGAGCCAGGCAGCAACCCTTGGCAACAGATAGCAGCCCTCAGGCTGGCTCAATCGAGGCCACTTTGTTGTTAGTAATCGGAGGCATGTTCTTTATCCTTATGGGAGGCTGGAGTTGGTGGCTGGCTAGTGAGCTAGACGAATAGTTCTAAAGCACAAGAGCCTTTTTATTCCTTTTGAATTCTCGTATTCATGCTTACTTAATCACATCCCACAGTTCTCTGGTTAAACCTTCGTAGCCTAGCGCCCAGATAGCAACTCCGCCCAAATCTAGCTGCTTAACATATTCTAGTTTAAAACTAATTGAAGTTGGATTTTCATAATAAATCATATAAATTTCTCCGTCTTCAATATAAGACAAATATGGACTCAAGGCTTTATCGTCCCAGCCTGTTTCTATTTTCTTGGCTTGCGGATTATTTAAAAGTTTTTGCACTCGTTCGTAACTGGCGGTGGCTCCAGTGCCTGGGAAAGTATTAGATTGTGGCGAGCGCGACTCTGTTTGCCACTCATAACCATAAAAAGGAATACCTAATAGCAGTTTTTCGTTTGGTACATAGCGCAAATATTCTCTTAAGTTTTGATGAATATCAGTGTCCCAGCTTTGTTTGCCTCCAAAAAGCGGCGCTACTGGTCCGGCTTGATCAGAGCTGCGGCGGTGGAAGTCATAGGCCATTACCACAATATAATCAACAGCTTTGGCAATCCGCGGTACGTCCCAGATCATTTCATTATTAGAGGCTGTGGCAAATACATCAATCGATAATTCAACATTTTCATATTTATGATTTAAGTGAGCACTAATTTTTTCCACCAAGCTTGCAAAATTATCTCGCAGCTCTTGATCCACTGGTCCTACATACTCAACATCAATGTTAATGCCGCGAACAGGATAAGCTAATAAGATTGAATCTAAGGAAGTAATAAGGTTTTGGTGCGCTTCTTCACTGTTAGCGATTTTAACAATTTTATCTGCATCAAACTGGACGAGTACTATTTCTAAACGGGTGCCGTTTTGTTTAAGTTCGTTTGTTAGACTTAGAAACTCATCTGATGTTAAATTATTATAACCAGGGTGGAGATTGCCATCCTCGTCTTTGATTTGGATAGTGCCGTCTTCGCTAATATTTAAGCCAAAATATCCTAAGTGCGTTAGTTCTGGCTGCATTTTGGCTTTATCCAGATTCCAGTAAGGCAGAAATCCATAAACAAGTTTTTTTTGGTTTGATAAACCCAAAACATTGTGGTTGGGTAAAAAACGAGCATAGCTTAAGCTATCTAAGGGAGATGCTAAAGGAACCTCCCACAAATACCAAACAGTAAGAAATAAAGTGAAAAAAGTAGCCAGAATTATGGTAGTGGTTTTTTTAAAACTAGATTTCTTTTTACCTAAATTGTGAGCAATTTTTTTTGCTAGTTTGGAGAAAAAGAAAATAAAATTAGAGATTAATCTAAAAAGGAAGGGTTGTGATTGTGGTTTGTGGTAATAAAAACTCATCGGAAGTAAGATTCAGTGGAAGCAAAGTTTAATCATTGGTTGAGGCGGGGGCTGTTGGCAAGTTTTCTTTAACGGCTTTACCGTCTATAATTTTTACTGTTTGAGAACTATAAATGGGTTTGCCTGACTCATCAGTTTCTTGGTTGCAATCATAACAATAAAAGCTGGTCACAGGATCTTGCAGCATGGTTTTTTCTTCAACCACTAAGCCATCAACTTGCTGGTCGGGTGGAGGGGGATGGCCAGTGTTGGGATCAATCCATAGCTTTTGGGTAACATATTGTGAATCTGAGGGCTTACTTTGCGTCCAGTATAGATCAGTGTTTCGCACCTGACAGGACTCATCGCTGTCCTGGGGAGGCATGCCATTGGCGCAAGTCCCACCAGAAGCAACATCAGAAGGTTTTTCTTGCCAAATCGGTTCTTGGTTTTCTAAAATTAGTGTCATAATATCATTAAACATCGGTGCTGCGCCCATAATACCGGAAGCTAGACGGCTCATAGGGGTGCCGTCGTTATTTCCCACCCAAGTTACAGTTAAGAATTCTGGGGTGAAGCCTATGGTCCAGTTGTCTTTTAGATCATTGGTGGTGCCGGTTTTAGCACTGACGATTTGATCAGGAATCACTAAGGCAGAGCGTGTTCCAAAAACTTGAGCTCGGGCTTGATTATCTTGCATGATATGGCTGGCTAAATAGGCTGGAGCGCGGTCCATTACTCGGGATAAATCCTCCCTGCGGCCGCTACTGCTCTCATAATTATTAAGATAAGCAAGATTTTCTTGACGTTGGTCTAAATCTATTTCTTCAATAACCTCGCCTTTGTAATTTTCAATTTTTAAAATTGGAGTGAGAGGAACTTTTACTCCCTGGTTGGCTAAAGTGCCAAAAGCCTGTGCCATATCAATCATTTTTACCTCTCCGCCACCTAAGGTGAGCGACAAACCATATCGACTTGGATCATCCCAGGTAGTGATACCCATTTTTTTTGCCTGGCTCATAAATGTCTCGACTCCAATGGTGGCTAAAGATTTGACTGCTGGAATATTTAATGAATTTCCTAAGGATTGGCGGACGGTCACAACGCCTTTAAAGTCGCCGCTATAATTACGAGGACAATAAAGTTTTTGTCCGGCCACATCAAAGCAGGTAGGCACATCAAGCAGCAAAGTTGAAGGGTTCAGTGTTTTTTCCTGAAAGGTGGTAGCATACATGAGCGGCTTGATTGAGCTGCCGGGTTGTCTTAAAGATAAGGCAACATTGACTTGCCCCTCATCCTCGATAGCAAAATAATCTTTAGATCCCACCATAGCTAAAATTTCTCCAGTGTTGGGTTTTGTCACCAGAGATGCTCCATTACCCACTCTATAGTTAGTGAGCTGTTCTATTTCGTCATCAATAATTTCTTGAACTTGCTCCTGTAAATTTAAGTCTAAGCTTGTGTAAACTCGCAAACCCCCTTTTTCTACCTTGTCTACACCATATTGATCATAAAGCCAGTCTCTAACATAAAAAACAAAATGCGGTGCCTTGATTTCCGTACGAGATAAAGCATAATTGAGCGGTTCTGAAGCGGCTTGTTCAGCTTCAAGCTGAGTGATAAAACCATCCTCCACCATTCTTCTTAAAACTTCTGCTTGTCGTTCGTTAGCGCGCTCAGGCTGGGAACCAAATGGTGAATAGAGACTGGGAGCTTGCGGCAGACCGGCTAACAAAGATGCTTCAGCTAAGTTCAAATCTTGAGCAGATTTGTCGAAATAGGATTGGGCTGCTGCTTCAATGCCGACAGAAGTACCTCCATAGGCAATGTAATTAAGATACATTTCTAAAATTTCGTCTTTGCTATAAACAATTTCAGTCATGATGGCCAGCATTGCTTCTTTGGCTTTACGGGATAATGATTTTTCTGAATTTAATAAAGCATTTTTTACTAATTGCTGGGTAATAGTTGACCCACCTTCTAAATCGTCTGAAGTTAAATTATTGCGAATAGCTCTAATCAACCCTTGTACATCAATGCCAAAATGACGATAGAAGTTTTTATCTTCAATGGCTAAAGTGGCTTGTTTAACATGATTGGGCAAGGTTTCCAGATCAACGGGAGTGCGGTTTTCATCTGCGTAAATTTCATAAAGCAGTGTACCGTGGCGATCATAAATTAAAGTGCTCACAGCATAACGTTCCCCTGTAGCTAAATTTTGAGGGGATGGCAGTTGTTGAATTAGAAATATAAATCCAGCTATTAATAAAACTAATAAGATTAATAAGCCGTATCGCAAATAAGGGTTTATTAGAGGGTAAAAAATTTTAGCTAGGGTTCGAATTAGGCGTGGGTGTTTGGCATGAAAACTGCCAGGCACAGGATTAGGCAAAGATTTATCTACCCAATTTTTTTTAGTTTTGGTTTGCTTAGACTTATTTCGAGATTTCTTTTTTGATTGGTGGGCTTTTTTTTGGTTTTGACTCATGGTCAATGTGGCACTATTTTAGTCCAACAGAGCGCTTGATCCTTCACCTATTATACAGGTTTCCGGGTTATGTTAGAGTAAGTCTATTGTGAGCCACTAATTAAGGTTAAACTTTTATGAAATCGCTTAATTTAAATAATTGGTATTCTTATCTTACCTCTTGGCAAAAACAATTAATTGATGTAGCTCAAAACCTTATTACTCAACACGCAGAAGAGCAAGATTTTTTTAAGGACTATTCATTTTTAGTTTTTCCTGTTTCTAAAGCTTATGAGGGTTTTTTAAAAAAATTACTGTTTGATTTTAATTTAATTGATCAGGCTACTTATGAAGGCCATCGTTTTAGAATTGGTCGAGCTTTAAACCCCCATGTGGCAAAAGATCAGCGGGACCAATATTGGCTATATGACGACGTTGCTAGAACTTGTTCTCCAGAAACTGCACAGAAATTATGGAGTGCTTGGTTAAATTGCCGTAATCGAGTTTTTCACTTTTTCCCTAAAGACAAGGGCTTGTTAAGTTATCAAGAAGCAATCAAAAAAATAGATCAAGTGAGCCAAGCTATGTCTGCGGCTGTAGCTTGTTATAGAGATTCAAAAAAGTAGCCGAATAGCTCCCTGGCTATTATAACTAAACTCTTTGTATAATAAGCAATACTTAATTGAAAAATAATATTTAATAATTAGTTAGCAAAGTATGAATAATTACAATTATCGCAACATCACTATTTCTGGATTACCTGGGTCAGGTTCAACCACCCTACTCAATTTGTTAAAGGATGAGCTTAAGTTCGATGGCTGGACCGGTTTTAGTGGTGGTGAGTTTATGCGCAAGTATGCAGTTGAAAAAGGTTTGTATGATAATGCTAAAAAAATCCACCATGACGCCATGGCTTATGGAGAAGATTTTGATCGCAAGATCGATATGGGCATTCGCGAGAAACTCAAAGAAGAAGAGAACTGGATAATTGAATCCTGGCTGTCTGGCTTTATGGCTCAAGGAATAAAAGGAGTGCTTAAGATTTTGGTAATTTGCAGTAATGAAGCCATTAGAATTGACCGAATCGTCAATCGGGATGAGGTCACAGTTGAGTCGGCTAAGCGACACGTTAATCAGCGCTACGAAGTGAATTTAAAAAAATGGTCAAGAATGTATAAAAAAGAGTGGAATAAATGGGTGGTGAAACGCAGTCTGGCTAAATCAAGCGAAAAAATTGATTTTTGGAAGCCAGAGCTTTATGATTTAGTTATTGATACTTATTCGCACAATAAACAACAAGCCTTGAAAGTTGCTCTTGATGCCATCCGAGATAAAAACTAACTCAAATTTCCAAAATCCCCCGCAAACAATTTTTGTGAGTGTTTTGGTTTTAAGTGCAGTTCTGTGGTTTTTGTATAGGGGTTTATTTAATTTTCCTGTAATTTTTGATGAAACTTTGGGGAAATTGATTTTTTTTGCTTTACCGGTTTGGATTTATATTAACGTTACTCGTGACAGGAACATTTTAAAAGGGTTGGTGCCAAGTAAATTACCGGCTGGTTTATTAAGAGGTTTAGCCTTTGGAGGTTTATTTGGTTTTGTGGCAGTAGTTCTGGCTGCTCTTAAACATGGGGCGCCGGTTATAGAAGTGCCGGTATTTTTAGCAGACCGTTTTTGGTATGAGTGGTTTTTGGCCATTTTGACCGCTTTTTGGGAAAGTTTATTCTTTTTTGGTTTTGTGCAAACAGTTTTAAAAAATGAATTTAAACAATTATCGCTTAAGCAAAGATTGCTGTTAGTAAGCTTAATTTTTCTACTATTTCATTTACCAAATATTGTTTTGCGTTTTTCTGGTTTAGGGATCAGCTTGCAAGTTTTATTGTTATATTTGTTTGGCTTGGGTCAGGCGATTATTTTTAATCAAGATCAGAATCTCTACACTTTAATTATGACTCACGCAATTTGGGGCATGGTGTTATTAATTCATTTCTAATTTTGATTTTTATTCCGGCAGACAAGCTTGCCCCACAGAAATGAGCTCATATATTACTAATTTAGGAATTTATTTGTATTAGTTGATAGTAAACTGTTAGACTGTTAAAACCACTCTAATCTAAACTTATGAAATTTAATCGGTTAATCGTTTCCAGCAGCGCTGTCTTTTTTGGAATTTTAATTATGGCTGTGTCTTTAATGTCTGCCAACAGCGTAGTCTCTTATGAGGGATCTTTAGCTAGCCAAAAGCGTTTTTATATGGGTGAGGCTATTTTACCTGATCATGTCCTATATCCGTTAGTGGCAGCAGCGGATCGAGCTTTATTATGGATAACACCAGCTCAACAAAAAGCAGCCTTACAAATAGCTTATGGCCGCATTCGCTTGGATTATGCCAAGGCCTTGCTAATGAAAGACGAACTCGGCATGGCTCAAGCAGCTTTAACTAAATCACAAAAGTATCATAGTTTAGCCGCAGAGAAAGTTTGTCAACTTGAATATAATGAAGTTTTAATTGAGTTTATTATTCAAGCTCTAAAAGAAAACTTGATGGAGGTTGAAGCTATAATTCCACAGTTAGCACCCCAACAAAGAAGTCTGCCGGAACAACTTCAAGATCACAATCAAGCTCTTTTGCAAAAATTGCAAGAATTATAAAAATATTGATTTTGTTTGTTATAGTTAGTGATGTTGACAGCGCTTTTAAACTGTGAGATTCTTATAATCCTCACTAAAATCTAAACCGCAATATGTTGTATAAAAATTTTTACAACAATACAACATATAGTGTTTAGACCATATCTCTTTGATATAAATTTTAAGTCATAAAATTGATAACGAATTAATGCTGTGTCCTTACTGCTTCAAAAATGAAACCATTGTGATTGACTCTCGGGATTCTGAGGAAGGTGAAGCCATTCGCCGTCGTCGTAAATGTGAGGTCTGTGGGCGCCGTTTCACTACTTACGAAAGAGTTGAGGGCTTAGATTTAAAGGTGATTAAAAAGGACGGAACTGAGGAAAATTTTAACAGAGAAAAAATTAAACGAGGACTAATTAAGGCCACTTGGAAACGACCTGTAACTGTGGCTCAAATTGACGAACTGATTGATGAAGTGGAAAAGAAGCTGCGGGTCAAAGGTACAAAAAAAATAAAGTCGTGGCAGATTGGTAATTTGGTGATTAACCGTTTAAGAGAAATTGATCCGTTAGGATACTTGTTGTTTGCAACTGTTTATCGCGACTTTGACAGCTTGCAGGATTTTGAAGAGGAACTGGAAAAAATTCGACAAGCACAAAAACAATCAGAGCAAAAAGCCTAACAGCGGCTCGATTTAAACGAATTTATTAATTAAAAGCTAGAAAGCTAATGTATGTCGCCCAAAAAGCGCTCGTCTCGGCAATCTAAAAAAAAGCAGTCTCAAATTAAAAAAAATAATTTACCAAAGAAAAAGATGGAGTTTATTGAGCGTGAACTTTCACCGGGTTTGGGTCGGGCGGTAGCTAAGCGCACTTATTTGCGCACTGATGAAGAAGGAAAATTAGAAAAGTGGAAAGAAGTGGCTCACCGGGTGGCTGTGGGCAATTCCGCTTTAATTCCGCAAGACCAAAAGAAACATCGGAAAAAAGAATACGATATTTTATATAAACACATTGCTAACGCCTCCTTGCTGTTGAGCGGCCGGCACCTGCAGCACGGCGATGAAGATCAGCCCACTCGCAATATGGAGGTCTTTACCAACTGCAGCACGGCCTCCACCTCTTATTTGCTTTTTTATTTATTGTTGAATGGCTCCGGGGTTGGTCGTTCCTATGATGATGATTTAATGGTAGTTGATTGGGATTACATGCCTTCGATAAGGGTAGTTTTGTCTGATGAACATAAGAATTTTGAATGGGGCGAAGACGAAAGCGCCAAAGAAGCCAAGAAAAAATATCAAAATGCTCATTGGTTTGAAATTCCTGATACACGGGAAGGTTGGGCTAAAGCAGTAGAAAAACTAGAAACCATGGCTTATGAGAGGCGTTATCGCGATGACATGCTAGTGCTGGATTTCTCTCAGGTTAGACCGCGCGGCTCTAAAATTAAAGGGATGCAAAACCGCCCCGCCTCCGGTCCCAAGCCGATTATGAAAGCTTTTCAAAAAGTGGCTACGATTAAAAATGCTGGGATGAAACCT
>CAZSQY010000015.1:0-18035 GCA_964609285.1 uncultured Pseudomonadales bacterium | reverse complement strand
CAGCTTGAATTAGATGCAGTTACGGTGCGGCCGGAATTTGCTAAAAACGTTAAAAAATTTTTGGTTGACCACAATTAATCTGCAAAGTTAAAATAGCTAAAGAGGCATTAAAATATAGGTTACCTTTTTAAATCAAAATGTCTGCAATTAAAGCCGTTAAAGCCAGAGAAATTTTAGACAGCCAGGGCATGCCAACCCTGCAAATCCTATTATGGGTCGAAGATGGCCGGTCCGTGATTGTGACTGTACCTAATGAGTGGGGTTATGATAACCAGCAAGCTCAAGTGGTTCGAGATGATGACGATCAAGAATTTAATGGTTTTGGAGTCAAAAAGGCTGTAGCCAACGTTAATCAAACCATTGCGCCGCAATTACTGGGATTGTCTGTCTTACAACA
This sequence comes from uncultured Pseudomonadales bacterium, assembly GCA_964609285.1. Classification (GTDB taxonomy): domain Bacteria; phylum Patescibacteriota; class Microgenomatia; order UBA1400; family PJMF01; genus CAZSQY01. The sequence continues at coordinate 17,638 of CAZSQY010000015.1, read as the reverse complement.
AGGGGAAATAGACAAAAAACTGCTGACTCTGGACCACACTCAAGATAAATCTTTTCTAGGAACTAACTCCATTTTAGGTGTGTCTATGGCTGTGGCTAAAGCTGGTGCCCTCAGTGTGGGTCTACCCTTATATCAATACATACAAAAAAAATATCAGCTCACTGAATACGCCAGTATTCCTAACTGTATTTATGGCTTAATTAACGGCGGTGACTTTGGCAATGATAATCTTGATTTTCAGGAATTCGAGCTAATCCCAGCCAGCCACGTGAGTTTTGAGCGCTCCATCACCATGGCTTCAACTTTAAAACAAAAAATCAAGGAGATTATTGAAACTAAGGGCGGTTCTGTTTGCAGCGGGCCAATTGGTGGTTTTTTACCACGTATGAATAAAAATGCTGACGTTTATGAACTAATATTAGAAGCTATTAAAGATTCTCAATACACTTTTGCTCAAGACATTTTCTTTGGTCTAGATGCTGCGGCTGAGGGGCTGGCAACTGACGGCCACTATAGCCTTAGAGACAAACAGGATAAATATTCTTCTAAAGATCTGCTGATTTTTTATAAAACCCTAAGAGAAAAATATAAGACTATTTATTTAGAAGACCCGTTTTCTGATAGCGATAAAAAATTCTGGCAAAAAATTACTGAAAATCTAGGCACCACCACCAGAATTGTAGGAGATGAATTTTTAAAGGGAAGTTTGGAGAAAACTCAACAAGCTATTCAAGATAAGAGCTGTAACGCTATAGGGATTAAATTACTTGATCGAGGCACTATTAGTGAAACTATGCAGTTGATTAAGGTTGCCAAGGACGCAGAGTGGTCAGTCATTGTTTCAGAACACTCGGGCGAAACTAATGAAGCTTTTATAGTTGATTTGGCAGTGGGTGTAGGGGCGGACTATGTTAAGTTTGGGCCTCCAAACCGCGGTGAACGGGTGGCGAAATATAATCGTCTGATTGAAATTAATGAAGAGATTCGGCCAGAATAAAGTCGCAAATTAGTTTTATTTTGTGCTCATTTCTGAGGGGCATGATTGCCTACCGCCTGCCTGCCGGTAGGCAGGGCTGGCAGGCTGACGGGGTATAAATCATAATTATAACTCATCTTTTTTGTAGGTTTTCTTCTGGTTTTTACTATATTTTGATATAAAAAGATCTACTTGCTTCTTCGCTATAGCTTCGGTTATTCTTAAATTACTTCGGGTTTCTTTACAAATATGTTCAGTTTTAACCCGAATTTAATATCTAATATTCAATCAATCACTCACAAAAGGAGACAGTATGGCAGTCACCCTTTATAAACGACAACGACAAATTTTAGACTTCATTGCGCAATATATTCAAAAAAATGGTTATGCACCCACTTTGCGGGAAATTGCTGACGCAATTGGTGTTTCTTCTTTAGCCACTGTTCACGAACACCTAGAAGCCTTGGATCGGAAAAAAGTGATCAAAAAACACAGTGGCAAAGTCCGGGGTATTGAATTAGTGGACAAAACTTTTTTAGACACAGGTGAAAGCGTTGATTTACCCTTGCTAGGCTACATTGCAGCCGGCTCACCAATTGAACCTTACAGTGAAGACGACGCCTCTTTTAAAGTCTCGCCCGAGCTGATTACAGGCAAACGCCGGGCTTATGTCCTGCAGGTTAAGGGTCAGTCCATGATTGAAGATCATATTGACGATGGAGACTACGTAGTGGTTGAGGAAACGCAGGAGGTGAACAACGGTGATATTGTGGTGGCTTTGCTGGACAATGGCTTGGCTACCTTAAAACGTTATTACAAAGAGGTGACACGGATTCGCTTAGAACCGGCCAACTCCAACATGAGCCCAATTTATGCGACTAATGTCCAGATTCAGGGGAGAGTAGTCGGGTTGATCAGAAAATTTAGAAATTGAATCCTGTAGCCAGTGTTTTTGATAAAAACCAAATCCCTCATCACTGACTACGACGTTTAAACTCCTCTTCTTGATATTCTAGTTCATGATTAACATAGCATCTTAGAACATACAAATAATCTGATAGTCTGTTAATTACTTTTAACAACAAAGGTCGAACGCCTTCTTGCTCATCCAGCAATACTAGATGTCGTTCTGTTCTTCTGCATACCGTTCGTGCTATATCAATCCAAGCAGCAGCCTCAACCCCTCCAGGAATTAAAAATCGAGAATGCCATCCTTCTTCCATATTTTTTTGAAGCTTTTCTGAATGCTGCTCAATTAAATTTAAGACTTTTTTATCAAGCTTAGCTTTTTTTGCCTCTGCCACCTCTGCTCCGAGCGTAAACAGCTGATTTTGCAGCATTTGTAAAAAATTAGCTTGGGAGCCAAACTCATCATCCAAGTGAGCCACTACTACTCCTAACCAGGCATTTAATTCATCTACAGCGCCAAGTACCTCAAATCGCACATTAGCCTTCGACAATCTTTGACCTGAGGCCAAGCTGGTTTTACCCTCGTCTCCGGTTTTAGTTGAAATATTTTGCATAATAGTTCTACATACACAAGCTTCTACCAGTTATTGTATCTGTTTTTATTTTCAACCACAATTTGTAGCGTTTTACTACTTCCATCGCGCACCCATTTGGTATTAAAATGAGTACCCGTGATGCTACACGGGTCAAACAAATCTTCCAAACATAACACAAAGTATATTTTTGTCTCAGGCGGGGTTTTATCCGGCTTGGGTAAGGGTATAACTGCCGCTTCTTTAGGAGTCCTGCTCAAAGAGCAAGGCTACAAAGTTACTAACATTAAGTGCGAAAATTACTTAAACATTGATTCAGGCAACATTAATCCTATTGAACATGGTGATGTATTTTTGTGTGAAGACGGCTTAGAAGCAGATCTAGATTTAGGTTCTTATGAGCGCTTTTTAGACGAAGAAGTTGGCTATAAAAATTTCACCACCATGGGCCAGATTTACTCAGCTGTGATTGAAAAAGCCAAAAATCTGGAGTTTGACGGCGCCACTGTTGATACCATTCCCTATGTTCCACTTGAGGTAATGAGTCGGATCGAAAAAGCAGCTCAAGGCTATGACATAATTTTGATCGAACTGGGTGGAACAGCCGGCGAGTACCAAAACGTGATCTACTACGAAACCAATCGTATTATGAAGTTAGAAAGTCCGGAAGATGTTTTGCATGTGCATGTTACCTACTTTCCCGCGCCCCCACATCTAAACGAACTTAAATCTAAACCTACTCAGCTTTCGGTGGTTAAGTTAAACGAGATGGGTATTCAACCTGATTTTATTGTAGGCAGAGCCACTGATGAAATTGATGACAAGCGCAAAGAAAAAGTTGCTTACTACTGCAACATGAAACAAGAGGATGTGATCTCCAATCCGGATGTTGACAGCATTTATCAAATACCGCTTGTCTTTCATAAACAACAGTTTGATCAAAAGGTTTTAAAAAAGCTTGATCTGCCACATAAAGCCACTGGTTTAAAGTCATGGCGCAAGCTAGTTGATAATATTTTTGCTAAAAAGAAACACCAGACAAAAGTGGCCATTATTGCGAAATATATTGCCACCGGTGATTATGAACTAAAAGATTCTTACACCAGTTTAATCGAGGCCCTGGAACATGCCGGTTGGGCCAATGATTTAGAGCTTGATTTGCTGTTTATCAATGCAGAAGAGCTGGAAAAACGCACAACACAGGCAATAAAAGATTTAGAAGATGCTGACGGCATTATTGTGCCAATTGGCTGGGGTGAAAGAGGAGTGGAGGGCAAAATTAAAGCCATTACTTATGCTAGGAAAAACAAGGTCCCTTACTTAGGCTTGTGTTATGGCATGCAGCTGGCTTCAATCGAGTTTGCGCGCAATGTAGTGGGACTGGAAGGAGCTCATACCAAAGAAGTTGATCCTGATACACCTCATCCGATTGTTCATGAAATTCCTTTTGAAGAAAAATATCAGCGTATTAAGGGTGATGGCGCCAGCATGAGATTGGGAGCTTATGACTGCGTTTTAAAACCGGGCACGCTGGCCCATAAAATTTATAAAAAACATAATTGGTTTGAAGATAAAAAGAAAAATCTTATTTCTGAACGCCACCGCCATCGCTTTGAGTTTAATAATGAATACCGTAAGTCGCTAGAAAAAGAGGGTTTAATTATTTCCGGCACCAGTCCTGATGACTTTTTTGTGGAAATGATTGAGCTGCCTCAGGACCGCCACCCGTTCTTCTTAGCCACGCAGGCACATCCGGAATATAAATCAAGGCCGCTGGACCCGCATCCTGTGTTCATTGAGTATTTGAGGACAGTGCTCAAAAATCAATAAATTTACTGGACGCAACAGTCCACGCTTGCAAATCACGCTCCCAAACAGTAAAATATCAGTCTGTTATAATTAAGAAATCTCGAGAAAATCATGTCATTGAAATTTAAACATAACGATACCATTGCCAGCGTCGGCGATACAGTTAGAGTTCACCAGGAAATTAAAGAGGGCGACAACCAAAGAGTCCAAATTTTTGAGGGGATTGTAATTGCCATTAAAAATCGCGGTAGAAATAAAACTTTTACTGTTAGAAAAATTGGAGCTAACAATATTGGAGTAGAAAAAATTTTTCCAGTTTATTTACCTTCAATCAAAAAAGTTAAAGTTAAGCGCAAGGGAAGTGTGCGCAGAGCCAAACTCTACTTTTTAAGACAAAAACAAGGTAAAGCCGCTACTAGAGTCAAAGAAAAGAAAGAGTATGAAGAAAAAACCCAGGCGGCATAAACTGGGAGACAAGGGCGAAGCTCAGGCTGTTGAGTATTTAAAAAGTCAGGGTTATTCAATTTTAGAAAGCAATTTCAGGTTCAAACAATTAGAAATAGATATAGTGGCTCAAGATAATGAATTGGATGAACTTGTCTTTGTAGAAGTCAAAACAAGAAAAAACAGCCGCTATGGAACACCGGAGCAAGCGGTTAATAGAAAAAAGCTGAGAAACTTAATACACGCCGGGCAGATTTATCTTAAAAGAAACAATAAAAACCTTCGAGCTAAGAATTTTAGATTTGATATTATCAGTGTACTGCCGGATCAAATTAAGCATTTTAAAAACATTTCAATTGAATTTTAAATAGTCTTAAACACTTGGTAGCGCCATGGTTTGATCTAATGATAAAATAAAGTCTCAGAGCTAATGATTCTAGACGGCCCCATCGTCTAGTGGACTAGGACACCAGGTTTTCATCCTGGCAACCGGGGTTCGATTCCCCGTGGGGTCACCATACTAAAAAGAGCCATACAAGGCTCTTTTTTAGTATTACCATCCTCATGGATTTGGATAGAGAAGCCAGTTCCGACCATCAAGCGAACATCCCTCCAGCACTTATAAGTAGTATGTGAGCCTGAGTAGTACTGGGAACTTTACAAAGTAAAGTGAGCAGTGAATTCTCAGTAGGCTCTCACATCAAAAAAGAACTCATGAAGAGTTCTTTTTTTGTTGTTTGAACTCATGGTTTGTGAAGAAGAAACGATGGTTCTGCCGTCGAGTACGGAGCACCAAATAAAAATAGCCTGCAGCGACTAATTAATAATGGGCCTTGAGCCAAGAAAAAAGAGTAGTGAATCTTCCTTTTAAACCAGACCTCTATTAATTAAAGAGTTTACAATCAGTTGATTTTACTCTAACATATGAATATGCGTTCATATAATTGTTGCGATAAAAAATCGGAAGCATTTAAAGGCATTAAAACTTTATCAACACTCCTAAAATTACTATCCGAAAAAAACAGACTTAAACTGTTATGCCTTCTAAAAGACAAAGAGCATTGTGTTTGTGAAGTTCTTGAGTGCTTCGACATGTCTCAGAGTTTAGTTTCCCATCATCTTGCAGATTTAAAAGATGCCGGCCTAGTTAAAGACCTTAAAGAGGGAAGAAAAGTGTTTTACTCCCTTACTAAAAAAGGTCATAAAATTATAAAGATTATCTTTTCCATAAAGGAGGAATTATGAATATTCAAGTTTTAGGATCAGGCTGTCCTAGTTGTAAAAAACTATATGAATTAACCCAAAAAGCGGTTGAAGAACTCAAATTAAAAGCTGAGGTCGAGTACATTACAGATGTAACTAAGATCATAGAGATGGGAGTTATGAGTAGTCCGGTATTAGCAATTGATGGTAAGCCAGCCTTAGTAGGTTCAGTTCCGGATGTTAAAAAAATTAAGAGTTTGTTAAGCGGAAAAAGCGAATGCTGTTCTAATGCTAAGGAATGTTCTTGTGAGGAGAATTGCTAATTATGGATATTTTTTACCCGATCCAACAATTGGCAAATTTGCTTACCTACCAACTATTCAATATAGCTCAACATTCATATTTAGGCGATACAGTTAATTTCTTTATTTACGATACGATCAAAATTACTATTCTGTTAGTGGCCATTGGTTATTTTATGGCCATTACCCGCTATTATTTTCCAATGGAAAAAGTAAGGGATATGCTCACTAAAAAGCGTTGGTTTGGATTAGATTATTTATTTGCAGTGGCATTAGGTGTAGTAACTCCCTTTTGCTCTTGTTCGTCTATCCCTCTATTTATTGGTTTTGTTGGTGCTGGTATTCCAATGGGCGTAACTTTTGCTTTTCTAATTAGCTCTCCCTTAGTCAACGAGTCATCTTTATATCTTTTCCCAGCTATGTTTGGTTGGAAGATTACTCTGATTTATAACCTAGTAGGAGCAGGAATAGCTATCTTAGGAGGCCTTATAATTCAAAAGCTGAAAGTTGAAAGATTTGTGAAACTTGAACTTTTAAAATTCAAATCAAGAACAGAAGTTGAAGCCGAGCACGGCGGCAATAAACTAAATCTAAAAGAACAACTAAAATATTTTTGGAAGGATGGTTTTAGCATTACTAAAAAAATTTTCCCTTACGTACTACTCGGAGTGGGAATAGGGGCTTTAATTCATGGCTTTGTACCAACTTCTTTAGTTGAAAATTACTTAGCAATTAGATCTTGGTGGACCATTCCACTGGCAACACTATTTGGAGCACCTTTTTATGCTAACTCAGTCAGCGTAATCCCGGTTATGGAGGCTTTAGTAGGTAAAGGTGTCCCACTGGGTACGGCTTTAGCTTTTATGACATCAATAGTAACTATATCTATTCCTCAGGTATTAATTTTAAAAAAAGCCATGAAATGGCAGCTTTTAACTTTATTCTTTGGCTTAACTATTGTGGGAATTATGCTAATGGGTTATGTACTTAATTTTATTATCTAAATTAAAAATATATGAGTAAACAACCATAGCTTAGGGATTTATAGGATTGTTTAATCCAAAATCAATAATAGGATATTTTATCTTTTGTAGATCTGAATCATAATTCGGCTTCCAAATATAACTTATCAACTATTTTTTCTTGCCCTAATTTATCCCATATGTTAAAATTATAGGGAATATTAATTAATAAAATAATTATGACTAAAGAATACCTCCCAAAGTACAGAAAAGCTGATGAAGAACCACAAACTCCTCAAAGTGACAGAGAAATTGAAATAATGGGTGAAGAATACGCCCCATCCTTTGAAACTCAAAAAGACAAGCGAATACCTCGTGCAATAAAGGACTAAATCCAAACTCAATTCACAACAACCTGCAATCGTTCATACAATTGCAGGTTGTTTTTTTTACAAATATCATTTTGATTCTAATCACACCCCGCCTTTGTTTAAATAGGTACAAATTCTCCTAATTAGTCTTTGTTTAACATCGTGTCTAAACCTCTCATGCTATACTAAAATCTCGCATTATGAGTATTTTTAAAAAAAGATACAATGCTGACTACTTTGAAAATTTCATATATAAAGCCGAGCCCCACTCTCAGCGCAGTCAAAACCGCCTTAAAATTTTATTAAAATTTAAAAACAAGGGCCGGTTGCTAGAAATCGGTTGTGGAAAAGGCAATTTTCTTCAAGAAGCAGCTAAATATTTTAAAATCCAGGGATTAGAACTCTCTCCCTATGCAAGCAAGCAGGCTAATCAACGTCCGTCATTAAAAAACAAAATTAAAACGGGCGATGTTGAACAAGCCAGCTTACCGGCCTCCCAATATGATGTGGTTGTAGCTTTTAATCTATTAGAACATCTGAGTCAACCTCAGACAGCGATCAACAAGCTGCAGCAGTCTCTAAAAAAACAGGGAGTTTTAATGGGCTCTGTTCCCAACAATTTTGGACCGGTAGGAAAAATCGGCACTGCTATTGGTAATCGAATTGACCAAACACATTGCTCCACTTATCCACCTCAAATTTGGCGTCAATATCTTGACAAAAATTTTAACAAAGTAGTATTTTTTGGAGAAATTCCTTTAGGCAGAAACCATAACTTATATTTACACAATCGCTGGTGGAGATATCTGGCTTTTAATTTAGTTTTTATCTGCTTCAAATAAATCAAAAAATAAATCTCCTGGCCTATTTTTGAGTTTCAGACTTGATTCCCACTTGATATGCCAAACCAAATCCTCAATAATACAGACTAAGACTTATAATTAATAATCACAGGCAATACATGTCTCAATCAAATCAGGTCCCCCATCAAGCAGAAGTCTCAAATCAAAACCCTACTCAGAATAAAAAGAAAGGCGGTGCCGGCAAATTATTACTGCTTGTAGTAATTCTCATTGCTTTAGGTATAGCAGGCTTATTGGCAATCCGGTTTGGAGTGATAGCAGCTCCGGGTTGGTTAGCTAAAAACCTGCCACCACAAGTTGCCCCTTTAGTGAATCAGGTAGCCAATCTGGATAGCGAAGAAGCCAAGCTGGCTTTAATGATGGAAACCGGCCGCTCCGGTATCTGTACCATGAAAAACACAGAAACCGGTGAGGAGGCTGTTTATTATGTTAAAGGCGATAAATTTAAAGTCGAGAGCACTTCCACAGATGAAGAAACTGATGAAATGATTCAGTCTTTTGTTATTAACGACGGCGAATATCTATATACTTGGTCCAATATTGAAGAAAAAGGGGTAAAATACCGCAATCCTTCAGAAGAAGAGATGGAAGAAATGGAAGAAGACTTGGCCGATTTAGAAGATTTTGACTTTGACTGGAGCGACGAAGTAGAGATAGAAGAAGACGATGATTATGATGTCAATTGTCGGTTCAGAAATGTGGCTGATAACGAGTTCGTGCCACCAACAAATATTGAGTTTGTTGACTTTTCAGAGGGTTTTGAAGGATTTTTTGAAGCCGAAGATGCAGAAATGGAGTCTGCAGAAGCTGAAGGGGCAGAACAAGAAAGCGGTACTGATAGTTTTGAAATGCCGAGTGCGGAGGATCTTGAGGGTTTAGAAGAATGGGCGCAAGAAATGGAAGAACGCTATGGAGATATGCAATAATAACAAATAATTTGCAAGGCTTGAGAGATGAAAATGAAATCGTGGCTATTAGTACTTGGGTTCATTACGCTTGCAGCTGCAGGCGGGTTGCTATTTTTCTCACAAAGAGAGCTGCAACCAATTCCACAAGGTAAGCCAACTCCCACACCAAAAATAGAGGCGTCGCCTTCTCCGGAAACTGCTGAGCAAACGCCGGCACCGGAATTTGAGGTGCCTCCGGAGCCAACTCCCCATCCGGATATTCGCTTAGAAACGCCACAACACGGAGAAACAGTCAGTTCGCCCTTAATTGTCAGAGGAGAGGCGCGAGGTACATGGTTTTTTGAGGCTTCTTTTCCGGTCGTATTAACTAACTGGGATGGTGAAATTATTGCTGAAGGCTTGGCCTCTACCACTGAGGAGTGGATGACAGAGGACTTTGTGCCCTTTGAGGCAGAGTTGGAGTTTGAAACGCCTGAACTTTACAAGCGCGGCCATCTTATTTTGCAAAAAGATAATCCTTCTGACATGAGAGAACTGGATGATGCCTACGAGATTATTGTGTTGTTTGAGTAGTCTCAATTCTTCGATGAACAACTCTCGCAATCTAGCTTTTGCTTTCTGCTACAATGACTGCTGATGCAACTTTCGTCTGATAAAAAGCAACTCTTAAATCAACTTATCCAATGGTATCGGGATAATTACAAGCAAGGCAGTTATATTACTGTTGGCGGCTATGCCGGTACCGGTAAAACCACATTAATTGCAATTCTGCGCCGCATCATCCACACCAAAAATGACAAACTAAAAATCGCTTTTGCTTCTTATACAGGCAAGGCTGCTCAAGTCTTAAAAAACTATCTTAAGCAAAGCAAAACTTTGTACGATGATGACTTTGTAGGTACGATTCACTCTCTCATCTACTCACCGATTGTGGGTTCTTCAGGCCAAATTATAAACTGGGATCGCAAAGACGAGCTTAAATATGATCTGATTATTATTGATGAGGCTTCAATGGTGAGCAGCGACATCTGGCAGGATCTCAACTCTTACGGTATCCCAATTATTGCGGTTGGAGACCACGGCCAGCTGCCGCCAATTAATGACAGCTTTAACTTAATGAGCAATCCTGATTTAAAACTGGAAACGATTCACCGCCAGGCTAGAGAGAATCCGATTATTGAACTATCGATTCAAGCTAGGGAAAAAGGCCAAATCCCTCCCAAAAAATATAGTAATAAGGTCATGAAGTTGATGCAAAGTAACTATGAAGCTCAAGAATTAGCAGAAAAGTTAATCGAGTCTTATGACAAGGATATGCTAATTTTGACAGGCTACAACTTTGCCCGCAAGCAATTAAATCAATCAATTCGAGAAAGTCTGGGTTTTTTTGAGTATGAGCCCCAACCTAAAGACCGAGTAATCTGCTTGCGCAACAATCATTCCAAGGGTATTTATAATGGCATGTTGGGAACCATTCAAACCATTAATCAAGAAGATCCGGATTGGTATTATGCAGAAATTGACATGGATGATTTAGAAGAGGATTTCCAAGGATTGATTTCTGTGCAGCAATTTAAAGAAGATAAAACTTTAAGCTATACTGATTTGCGCAAAAAATCTCAAAAGGGTGATTTGTTTGATTTTGGCTATGCTTTAACCGTACATAAAGCTCAAGGCAGCCAAGCTAAAAAAGTGGTGTTGTTTGAGCAGCGTTTTAAACGCATGACAGATGATGAATGGCGCCGTTGGCTTTACACCGGCGTCACTAGGGCAGAGGAAGAGCTGTATATTTTTGGTGAGGGGTAAAATAAAATAAATTGAGAAAAAACTGAGACTGCGATGGTTTGTTAATGTTCTCTTTTTTGGCTTCTCCTGTGCCCCTCACTTCTTTGAAATCGCTTAATATCATTTGCATGCTTTTCACCCATTCCTAAGCAACTCAAAACACCCAGAGCATAATAAATGAATCTAACCTGACGCTGATCTAAATCATCGTGATAATGTGCTGGTGATTCATGGTAGCGATCAAGGGCAATGTTAGCCTCTTGTGCATTGTGAGGAGGGTGCGGGAAAAAGATATTAAGAATTCTCCTGGCCAGTGGAAAATCCGGCGGTGTGGTATTTAATTCTGATAACTGAAGATTTTTTAACTGAGGGTATTCATGTCGCATGATCTCAGTTTCTAACTAACCTTAGGTTAGATTATTGATAAGTATATATTTTAATATATCGTACTAAATCATTGAACAATTTGGGTCGTCAACTGCCCGCAGGCAGCCTTAATCTCATCACCCATAGTAACTCTGATTGTGTTAGAAACTCCGGCTTTAGTTAAAACCTTAGCAAAACTCTTAACTCTCTGTTGAGAAGGACGTTCGTAATCAACACCCGGAACCGGATTATAAGGAATTAAGTTAACATGTGCCAACCTGTTTTTTAATAAATCTCCAAGCTGCCTAGCGTGGTCATCTTTATCATTAGTCCCTTGAAGCAAAATATATTCATAAGTTACCAACTTATTGGTTTTTTTTACATAGTAATCAATGGCTGCAAAAACCTGATCCAGATCAAAAACATTAGCAATTGGCATAATTTGCTCTCGAATTTTTTGATTAGGCGCATGCAAACTTAAAGCAATTTGCGGCCGATAACCTTCATCAATAAACTTTCTAAATTGATCTGGGTATCCAACAGTTGAAACAGTTAAGCGGCGCTTGCTCATGCCCATCAAATCAGGATTAGTCAGTACATCATAAGAACCTTCAACTGCTTCTAAATTCAACATCGGCTCACCCATACCCATATAGACTACGTTAGTAATCTTCTGATTATCCTGAGCCACGAAACGAGCAAAGTACAAAACTTGATCAATAATTTCGCGAGTTGTTAAGTTAGCCAACAAACCCATTTGTCCGGTTGCACAAAAACTGCAGCCAACCGGACAACCAACCATGCAGCTAACACAAACACTGTTGCGCCCGTCTTCGTAGCGCATTAAGACTGCTTCTGTTTGTAACTGCGGCTCCCGCTTAAATTTAAAAGCGGCTTTAATTGTATTTCCGTCCGGAGAAATTTGTTGATTAACTTGAGTCAAACTGGAAAATTCTAACACCTGTTTAATCTTCTGGCGCAACTCTTTAGACCAGGTGGTTAATTCATCAAAAGAAGTAATAAACTGCTGATAAAAAGCAGTATTGAATTGTTGCAGACGATAGGAGGGTTGACTGGCTTTACTTAAAAAGTCAGCAACTTGAGTTGCTAATGAATTTTCTTGCATAACAAATACTTCATGTTTCACTTTATTTTTCTTTTTGGGCTTTTACCCAAACCTCAAACAATATTAAAAAAACAATCATTGAAAATATCAAAAAAAACATGAATTGATTGAGTGTGATTTGAGTTGATAGTAGTGAAAAAATATTATTCATTTTCGATTGAACCGATTATTCTTAAGCTAATATACCATGCTAAAACTACAACAATCAAAGATAACAAAATTCCAAATGTATTGAAATTTCCTTCAATTAATAAAGCTATCACAATGGCTACCACAGTACCTGAACCAATTTCTTTAAATGCCTCAGCCATTAATCTTAGCTGCTGTTTGGATAATCTTAGACGTTTGAGTTTTTGATTAAATTGATAAATAAGAAGCGAAAAAGCGATTAACTTCATATTTATTAATCTAAAATACAAAACTGACAGCAGGCTGACTTCTATAAATTTGACACACATCGACAAATAATGTCGTGAGGAAAATGAGGTCTAGAGAATTAGTAACTGTATCTGATTTAAGATTCTCATTCCGCCAGCTTGAACCAGCCCGACCTATATATCCCTCCAAGCATATTCAAAACAAGCTTTCTAGTTGAGACACGGGCGGGATTCGAACCCGCGAACGAAGGTTTTGCAGACCTCGCCGTTAGACCACTTCGGTACCGTGTCGAATAAACCTATTATAACGTAATTAGCTTTCAAGATTTAACCAAGCCTTGACGAGCTACGTAAATAGTTCGCCCAATTCTAATAGTCTGATATTTACCATCTCGATATACACGTAGGGGTTCTTTTAACCTAACTGCCGATTCTCTTTTTTTGTTTAAGCGATCACAATAAGCAGTTCCACTGGCTATCCAACAAATTCGAGTTTTGGAACTCAAATAAACAGTCGATCCCTTTGTAATAACGTGACTGCCTTTTCTTTCTACCGCCCGTACTGCCCGCCTCTCAAATAAATTCATCCTCAATTGTTCTGCTCCTTTTGCCATCATCAACTTTTACTACTTAGTGATAAAATAAATTCGCAAATTAGTAATATATTTGTGCTCATTTCTGAGGGAGGGCCCTCAGCGTTTTGTCTTGCTTTGCAAGAACAAAGCCTGCTCCCCTTTGATCTTACTCTGAAGATCAAACTAGGGGGATTCCCCCTAGAACCCCCTTTCTGATTATACTCCGCAGTAAGTTTACCTACAGAAAGGCAAACTGCGGAGTATAATCAGAAAGGGCAGACCTATAAATTCTACCATGCAAGCCAATCAAAACAAAACCTACTACATCAAAACCTATGGCTGTCAAATGAATAAAACAGACAGCGAGCGGATTGCGGCTGATTTTGAAGCCCGCGGTTTTCAGCCTGCAGATTCCTGGCAGGACTGCGACCAGCTGGTAATTAATACTTGCGCCGTTCGCAAAAGAGTGGAGGACCGGGTGAGGGCTTTTATTCACAAAGTAGAGGCCAATTACGAAAAAAGTAATCAGCCCAAACCCAAAATCGTTTTAACCGGCTGCATGCTGCACCACGGAGCAGACAAGCTGCGCCGCATGGAACCGGCCATTGATGAAGTCATGCCGATCAGCGAAGTTGGGTTTAACATTCAACCTAAAAGAACCGACAAGAAGCATGCTTTTGTTCCAATCTCTACCGGCTGCAACTCCTTCTGCACTTATTGCGTAGTGCCCTATGCCCGAGGCAGAGAAAAATCTCGGCTCATGGACGACGTCCTCACAGAAATTCAAGAGTTGGCAGACAAAGGCTATAAAGAAATTACTTTGCTGGGACAAAATGTTAATTCATGGGGTTTAGAAAGGGTTGGAGTTGGATTACGTAAAATGCTGATGCACAATAAAGATTTTTCTAGAAAAGACCTACCGAGCAATCAATCTCAATACTTACAACCCAAAGGAACACCACCTTTTGTTAAACTGCTGCAAGCTGTTTCTAAGATTAATAATATTCAAACTATTCGTTTTATGTCAGCCAATCCTTGGGACTTTCATGACGAATTAATTGAGGAGATTGGCCGCAACTCTAAAATCGACCGCTATGTTCATTTACCTATTCAGTCAGGCAGTGATTCAGTTTTAGACAGAATGAACCGCGGCTACACAAGTCAGGATTATTTAAAGATTGTAAAAAAACTTAAGACCGCTGACCCTAACATTGTATTGGGAACTGACATTATCGTTGGTTTTCCCGGTGAGACAGGGCAAGAATTTAAAGAAACTGTTGAGCTGGCTAAAAAAATCAAATGGAAAGTAGGCTTTGTGGCTATGTATTCACCCAGGCCGGGAACAGCTGCAGATAAGCTCTATGAGGATAATGTGCCGCATAAAGTTAAAAAGCAACGCTGGGAGATCTTGGACAAAATCATTAATAAGGATAATCTTAAACAACGGCCAAAAATAGTCTAGGCTTTTAACCTACTTTTATAGCAATCTATATCTAGCAGTACAAATATCACAAACATGATTATTTTCAGCCAAAACTGCTGCTTTGCGCTCATTAGCTGCTTTTTCAGTGACTTGGATTATTTCGTTGGCACGAAAACATTGTCCAGCAGGGTGCTGCAAAGTAAAAGTAAATTTAGATTCTTGATACTCTGTCTTGTCTAAGTTTTTTTCATTCATATTATAATTATACTCAATGTCTCAAAATAAGTCTTTAGTTTCCATCGCTGGCCCTACCGCTACCGGCAAAACCGGCCTAGCCCTTTACTTAGGCAAACAAATCATTAAAAAAAACCAGGCTGCCGGCGTTTGTCTAATTTCTGCTGATTCGCGCCAGGTTTATCGAGACTTAGAAATCTTGACCGGAGCCGATATTCCTCAAGGTTTTAAAAAAACAGAAGCTAAATCCGGCCGCGATTTTTTCAAACATCAAAAACTGTCTATTACACTTCACGGCGTTTCCATCATTAACCCGGACGAGGAATGGTCAGTCACTCATTTTAGAAATATGGCTATCAAGCTCATCAAAACCTCGTGGAAAAATAACTGGGTGCCGATAATAGTGGGCGGGACCGGCCTTTATCATAAGCAGCTGTTTAATAACGATCCTGAGTTATATATTTCACCCAACCAAAAAATTCGCTCTAAGGCAGAGAATAAAAGTACACAAAAATTGCAAAAGTGGCTAAAAGAGATAAATCCAGATAAATTTCAGGGCATGAATCAATCAGATAAAAACAACCCCCGGCGGCTCGTCCGAGCCATCGAGGTAGCTCAAACCTTAAGCAGTCCTTCCCAATCAATCAAACAGCGAATTAAAAATCGGCCTAAACTTAAAAAGTCACAGAACAATCTAGCTATTGGCTTAAAACTACCGTTAAATCAACTAGAAAACAAAATCAAGCATAGAGTCAAACAAAGATTTATGCTGGGAGCAATCAAAGAAGTCGAAAGCTTACTGAAGCTTAATTTAGATCCCAAGTCACCAGCCATGACTGCGACCGGAGTCCGGCCAATCAAAAAATATTTACAAAACAAAATAACTGCCCAAAAAGCGATAAAAAGCTGGACTTTGGCAGAAACTCAATATGCCAAACGGCAGTTAACTTGGTGGGGAAAATATCAAGAACCAAACTGGCTTGATCCCTCTCAGTCTGATTATCAACAAAAGGCCTGGGGAATTATTAGTAAAGCACTCAACCTCTAAACCTACTACCCAACTTCTCTAAAAAATTTTATACTAAGGTTATGATCAATCCTTTCAACATCTTTACCCGCAAAAAAACCTATGTTTCCATCTCTCCTTCGATTGTGGTTTTTACTGTCTTTTTCTTAATGACTTTATATTTTTTATATCAAGTTCAGCAAATTTTAATTATTTTGCTCTTATCTTTTATCTTAATGATCGCCTTAAATCCTGCGGTTGAAAAAGTACAAAAGCTAATCAAGTCCCGACTTATCAGTGCAATTATTGTTTATTTTTTATTGTTAATTGTCATTGCTTCATTAATAGCATTCTTGGTTCCACCGCTTATAACCGAACTCATGCAGTTATTGCGGTCGCTCAACTTGCCCTATTTACAAGACGAGCTCTCTAAGCTCAGGCTTAACTTACAAGAACTTAATCAATTAGCTAATAGCCTGAGTGGTTCAGTCAACACAGTGCTTTCAATTATTGCCTCCACCTTTGAAGGTATTTTTAACTTTTTGACTTTATTGGTAATTTCCTTTTACCTAATGATTGATGAGCCGGTCTTACATAAAAAGATTGGCTGGTTCACCAACAAGAAAGTTCATTTTAAAATTGCACGCGAATTTTTGGATGAAATTGAGGCGCAGTTGGGCGGCTGGGTAAGAGGCGAGTTAATCCTAATGGTCATTATTGGTGCTTTAACTTACATTGGCCTAATTATCGTGGGCATTCCTTTTGCTCTACCTTTAGCAATTTTAGCCGGCATGTTGGAAATTTTGCCCAATTTAGGCCCAACTTTAGCAGCTGTTCCCAGTATTTTAATTGCTTTTGCCTATGGCGGACATGTGTTGGCTTTAATCACCACCGGACTCTATATTGTCATACAACAACTAGAAAATAATATTATTACTCCACAAATCGTGAAAGAAAGTGCTGATGTTAATCCTTTAATCGCCATTTTAAGTATTTTGACCGGATTAAAGCTGGGAGGAGTGGTAGGAGCCTTATTAGCTATACCAATTTATATTCTAACTAGAACAGTCTATGGTTATTATTTAAAGTATGAGAAAAAGTTAAAACCACAGTGGTAGTGATAGAATACCAGCAACAATTTTAAGTTAATCTCTTTTGTAATTTCTCCTAAAATCAAGTACAATTTGGGTTGTTGAAAACAGTTGTTAGTCTGGTTGAGCAGCAGCTTAATAGATTCAGAGCTAGCTTTACAAGCCCAGGTGGCGGAACTGGTAGACGCGCAGTCTTGAGGAGGCTGTGGATTTTTCCGTGGAGGTTCAAGTCCTCTCCTGGGCACAAAATATTTATAACACGGGTCAGTAGCTCAGTTGGTTAGAGCACCTGCCTCTTAAGCAGGGTGTCGTGGG
>CAZSQY010000014.1:16564-18359 GCA_964609285.1 uncultured Pseudomonadales bacterium | reverse complement strand
AAAAAACTATTGAGTATGCCCGCTATTTATATTGCAAACAGGTAGTTGAAGATTATGAAAGACAACCGTGATTAAAATCTTGAGCTGCTTATGGTTATTGCATCTAGCTGCATTGGGTCTTGAGATTTATCTTGGGCAGCGTAGCAGTTGGCGTCATGCCTAGTGCCGCCTGAAACTATTGTGGTCGGAGCAATTTTAAACTCAACTCTCGTCTTTTTCTCATACAACGGACCCAAATCATAAAGTTTGACCAGATTATTGACTGGCAACATCCACTGAAAGGGTTTCAAACAAGCTAATCTGTAGCGAAAAGTTTTATTAAGTTTCATCACTGCTCCGGTGGGTAAAACTACGAAATCTTGAGCAACAATGGCTTCTTCTCCGGCAAACTCAAAACTTCTCACAACAGGATGATATTGATGCTGATCTTTAATTAAACCTATTGGGAAAGCTTGTTTCAAATTAATTTCCTGCGTCAAAGAAAAATTGACATTTTTGTTGTTAAACAAAGACAAATTGATAGGCACAAAATTTTTATAATTTAAATCAGCTTGTACCATATGCAACTCTGCTGATGAGTTATTGATTTGAAATACTGAAAAACGGTCATTGATCATGCTGGTGGCTAAATTCATCACAACTCTAGCCATCACCATCATTTTAAAACTGTTTTGCTTGCTATTGGGCTCCAAACAGCTACTTTTCAATTTTCGCAAAACTACTTCTGTAAAAATCGCTTTAGCAGTAGCTACCTTGCGATTCGTATTTGTCACTAATTCGTGTTGAACTTTACGACTAAAAACTAAAGGTTCTGCAAATAAGACTGACCAGTCTAGAATCTCATTTGCCAAATGAGTCATCCTGCTTTGAGAATAATCATCGATATCCGCCGTAATGGCGCTTATGACTCCTTCAGCCAACTGGGTAAGTCTGCTTTGCAGCGTAGTAAAACCCAGTTTAAGCTGCTGCTCAATATCAACATGAGCAATGCCGGCCATTAACAATAGTTTGTGTTTGTCTTGATCAAAGTTTTGAGTTGCTAGATGATGCCAGCTATTCAGAGCCATCACTTGATTACGCCACAAGACTTCAACCTCGGAAAAGACTGGCTTTAACTCTTGATCGTCAATTTGAGAAATCCGTTGTTTTTCAAAATCAATTTGTGCCTGAATTAATTCTTGAATCAGAGGATAAAATTCCTGAGGAACTTTAGCTGCCAAGTCTCTCTCTGTCAAAGATAAAAAAGCATAGCTTGATATTAATGAAGTTCCTAAAGCTGCGCCCCCAATACCAAGAATCTTGAGAAATTCTCGTCTAGAAAAATCAGAATCTTGTAACTTTAACAATGGGCCCAAATTCAAACAGGCAGCTGCGATTCTGCTTATATCCGCAACCATTTTTTTTGGCGGAATGCAGTTAAAACATTTGTTCTGCAGGTGCCCATCAGTTGCAACAAAGGCCACACCCTCGTCAAAAAGCGCCCTCATGCTTTTTGCCGCATAAAGAATTTCTTTTTCTGAAAAATTATTAAAAGGATTGCTGAGAGTATCCCAAAGCCGACCTTGCTGCCAGCGCTTCATTGAGTTGTCTAATTGAAACTCCCTATCTTTTAAAACACTAATTAAAAAAGGCAATTTTAACTCACCCAATATTTGACTGCAGTTTAGATCAGATATCCTCTCCACCAAATCAGGATTAAGAACATGATTACCGGCAACAATCTCTAAATCAACTTGAGAACCAAGAGAAAGCAGACGCTCTAATTGAAAACTAAGCGTTGAATGATCTTCTACCG
>CAZSQY010000014.1:2275-16464 GCA_964609285.1 uncultured Pseudomonadales bacterium | reverse complement strand
GAATGATCTTCTACCGGAGAAAAGTGGTCCCCAGTTAAAAATTCTCTACGTGAACAAGCACCCATAAATTCTGTGGGGCAGAAGATTGACTTATGACTATCAAATTATATCATTCTACTTAAACAATAAGAGGATAAAAAATACTAAAAATAATAGAGACTTTTTTTTATAATTTTGCCCTGATCTTCATCTCTTGCTCAATTAATTCCCGATCCTTGCCGTACTTCAGCCGTGACAATTCCTTAATCATCTCTGCCAGTTTTGGATTCATCTGCGCTTGTATCTTATCCATATCTTTTTCTAAAGAAACACTAAACGGCGGCACCGGCTCGTTACCCACAATAGTTTTCATATAAACATGATATTTCTCTACATTGGTTAAATCAGTTTCATTGAAAGTTGGCGCAAATTCATGCTGCAAGAAATTGGCGTCAGTGATACCTACGCGAAAAGCTACTAAAGTACCAACGTTGCCAAAAACAGCGTTTTTCACGTCCTCATCAATTTGACCAACATACTGATTGGCTACAGTTAGATTCAAACGATATTTGCGCGCCTCAGATAGAATGACTGCAAAATCTTCAGTTGCATAGTTTTGAAACTCGTCAACATACAAGAAAAAGTCTTTGCGTTGCTCTAGGGGGACATCCTGACGGCTCATGGCTGCTGTCAAAATCTTTGGTACTAAAATTAAACCTAAAAACTTAGCATCTTCTTCGCCCAGGACCCCTTTAGATAAATTGCACAACACAATCTTTTGCTCATCCATAGCTTTTCTAAAATCAAAAGCACTTTGAGGCTGACCAATAATATTGCGCATGGTTTTATTGGTCACAAAACGGCCAAACTTAGACACAATATAGTCCAGCACTTCTGATTTATGAAAATCACTTGTTTGCGCGATCTGGTCAGTCCAATAGCGCTTTACCACCGGATCCTCAACATAAGGCAGTAACTCTTTCACAAAATTTTCGTCAGTTAAAACGCGCACCACTTCAATAAATGTTGAATTTTCTTTGCTCATCACCGTTAGCATGGCATTGCGGATTGCGTGCTCAAATCTGGGACCAATAATACCAGTCCGGTGCGGATCATATAACTTATACATCAAATTAATAATTGAACTGACTACAAAATGCTTTTGTTCTTCTGTATAAGCTTCCATAATATTTAATCCCATCGGCCGCTCTCTGTCAGAAGGATTAAAGTAAATTACATCTTCGGCCCGCTCTGGAGGCATAAGCTGCATCACGTCTTCCACAAACTCACCGTGCGGGTCGATCGCTGCCACGCCTTTCCCGTCTTCAATATCCTGCAAAATCATCTGCTTTAAAAACTCTGATTTACCAGTTCCGGTTTTACCAATAATATACATATGCCGCCGCCGGTCTTTTAAATCCATGTAAACGTTACGTTCTTCCCCACGATAATTCGAGCGGCCAATATATAAACCTGAAGTAGGAATCTCGTGCGGAGCCGGGGCGTTTTTGGCTGTTAACCACTTAATATGATGGGTTTCAACAGTTTTGTTAGGAAAATGAAACACAGTGGCTAACTCAGCTGTGTTTAAGATTGATGTGCCTTTATTAAACAGAGGTATATAGCGATAAATAAAATCAATCATGAACAGATGTTTAATAAAGATTTTAGCTTTCTTGAAAGAATTGTAAGCTGAGCGAAATTGAGAAAAAGCGCCCGTAATATTATTTAAATGTGAGTCAGCTATGGCTTGGTTTGGCGCAGACACCACCATACGAATTGAAGTGCGAAAGCCCGGACGAGAAACTTTTTCGCTAATCGCCTCCATTTCCTTAGGGTCATGCTTGTAAGATGCTTGGTCTGGATCAGCTTCTTGTTTTTTCTCTTTACTCATGTAGCTGCGGCCCTGTTTTTGCCAACGCTTACCTGCGGGTTGGATTAAAATCTGCAAAACTCCACCCTCTCCAGACTCCATTTTTGACAAAGCAGAAGTAATTAGGGATAGACCATCAGTTGGTAAATCTTTATAAATTTGCACTGGGTAGTAATTGGGTTTGCTTAATTTTAAAGCAGCGAAAGCCACCCGACCCTTCTCATTGAAAATATTGACCTCATCTACTTCGTTAATCCGGGCTGAAGGATAAGCGCCATTAACTTGTTTTTCTACTAGATCTTGAATCTCTCTCGGGCAGCTTACATAAAACCCAATCTCTTCATGCAGAGCTATGATTTCAAAAGCAATTATAGGTTGACGCTTGAAAAAAGAAAAAAAGCCACCCTTATACAATGAATAAAGACCGGCAAACATTTGTTCAGCAGCATCGATCTTAATTTCATTATCTTTTGGCAGCTTAACTAGCAAAGTCACAAAGCTCAAAGCATATTCTTCCCTCTTATAATGTTTAAGCCACTGGATAAACATGTAGGCAAAAACACCCACCACACCAATAACTAGCGCAAAAAAGAAAAGGGCGCTGAGGCCTGTTATGATTTGACTGGTTAATTGATTAAGGGCTTCCATGAGAGTTGTTTCTATTATAAATCAATTTATGCTTCAACCTGGCGGTATACAACTTTGCCAGCAAACATCTTAATGACTTTTTGACTCCATTCAACCAACCAGCGAATGCTAAATTTAGGTGATTTACGCTTACCCCTTTTTTCAATCTCTGGCGTAATTGGTAAAACAATAACAGGCTCGGATACATATTTGTCTTGAGAAGGTAAATCCAGATCTGCGCTAGCAATTACAATTTCCTTAGGCGCCTTTTCTTGATCTTGTTTAACTTCGTTTAAATACTTTTCTACCTCCGGTGATATTTCGGGAGATTTCTCTTCTTCTACATACTGAATACTGGCTGCTTGTTCAGCTGGATTAAACCCTGCTGCAACAGACTCTTTACGACCGGGGGCAGAACTTGCAGCAATAGATTTTGTTGATTTGCTCTTCTTAGATAACGGCCCAACCTCATCTAAAACATTTTCTAAAATATTTAAATGCTGTTGGGGTGAGAGTTTGAATTTTTGTTGATTTTTTACTTGAGAAGAAACTTTGTCAACTTTATTATGCTGGTGTTCTCCCACTCCTTTTGCCAAAAATTGCCGGCTCTGACCAGATAACTGAGAGCGAAGCTTGGTAGTCAGGCTGGGATTTTGGGCAGCTGTTTGAGTCACATCTTCATAATACAAGGAATCATCCAGAGATTGAAGAGGTGTTGTTTTTATTGCAAAAATTCCAATAAGTTCGTTAACAAGATTGCGGATTATTTTGAATTTATTAAGTCTATTTGACTATTTAAATTCACTGATTGACTGCTTACAAAACCCGCCGGCACTTCCAGCACCATAACAGCCGGCTGCTTTGGCTTATAAACAGACAGAGTTTGAGTATTGATAAAAGTATTTTCTACGTTGCTTGGCGGCAGTACATCCTGATGTAGGTCAATCACTTGCCCATCTCTATCAAACCAAATTAAATCAAGGGCAAAATGCATCTCTTTCATCCAAATACCGTGATATCCGGGTTTAGAAAAAACAAACAACATGCCGTCAGCTCCAATTTCATTTCTGCCGCTCAAACCCTGAACCCGGCTTGTCTCGCTATTTACTACTTCAAAACTAAACACTTTATTATTCAAAGAAAATTTGTTTTGGCTTTGGTCGGATAACAGCAAAAGTTGAGCGGCTAAATTTTTTTCTGACTTATTTTTAAAAACCAAAGCTTGTTGTTTTTTTAAAAATAAAATGCCGGCCCATAATAACAGGCCAAACACTAGAGACATAAGTAAAAACCTAGCTGCCTTTTTCATAAATTTAAAAAAATGACATTAGTCCCAAAAATACAGGCAATCTTCAAAAAATTACCAAAAAATTAAGCAGTGCAAAATAAATCGAAGCACCGTAAACAATCCAGTTAATATCTGCTGGCTTGGGCTCAATCTTTAATTGAGACAAAAAACGTTCTCTAAAAGCTTTAGGCAGCTGTCTGTATTCCCAAAATTCTTGAATTAATCCCAACAAAAGCCCCATCATTAAGCCGCCGCCCAAGGCATTACCGGTGGAGGTGACTACAAACAAAGATAGAGGAATTAAAACTAGTAAAAACAAAGTTGAGCGAGTAGCTAAAAAGATCGCTTCTTGACTAGTTGGAGGCTCCCCATGAACTTTTTCAGGATCTGTGCTTGATTCAATATCATCATTATAAAATTCAAACAGTCTTTTTTGATCCAGAATTAACAAGGCTAAACCTAAAAGAACACCGAGCGCAAATAGTCCATACCGATACCAAGGATTAATAATAAAAAAGAAAGGTAAAGTATAAATTAAAAAAACTATTATTTTATTTTTTGGCATTGGGTAAGCCTTTTTTTGTATTTTTATAAATTTTGATTGCAGTTATTAACTGACTAATTAATTAATCTGCAGCGATTTAATCATCAAGATTTTTTCCAAACTAATATCAACCCTTGTTCTAAAAGCTTCATTTTGTTCATACTCTTGTGCCAAATCTTGCTTAATGGCACTCAAATCATTGGGCGATATTTCTTGACCAAAAACCAAAATGTCGTTGCCCGCTACAATGGCCTGCTTTGCCACATCTGTCATATTTTGCGGCTGGCTAATACTAGAGGCTGAATCTGTGGCTAAAGCTGTAGTTGAATCTGTTTGTAAGGCCAGGTACTCTTCTATGGCCCCCATATTCAACGCATCTGTAAAAACTAACGCTTGAGGATAATTCTCCGGAAAAGCAGAGAGGCATTCGGCGCTCAAAGAACAGGGCAGGCCTTCCAGTTTATCTTCCAGCATAACGTGGCTGGTCATAACACCAATATTTGGATACTGATCTAAAACGCGAGCAAATATTTGGGTGTCTTCGCTATCTAAACGAATTTCATCTAAGCCAAAATGAAGGTCTCGAGTGATGTTGCCTATGCCTGGAAAGTGCTTAATAACTGACATAATTTGATGTTTGCCAAAAATTTCAATATAGCTTTGAGCAGCTTCTAAAGAAGCGTCAAAATCATTGCAGCTACGGGATCCCAAAACTGATCCGCCTAAATCAAGCACTGGAGCAAAAACGATATTAATACCAACATTCTGTAACTCCTGAGCTGATTGGGTTAAGTGCTCTTCAATAGCGGCAACATCTTCTTGACATAAACTTTGCCAAGGAGGAAGCTTTTCAAATCCCTCTCCCGACAGTCGTTGAACTAACCCGCCTTCGTGATCAACTGCCACCAGGGGCAGTAAGGAATTGCTGCTGGTTTTTACTTGTAGTTGGTCAAGAGCGAGCGACACTTGCTGCTGACCTAAATTACTGCCAAAAATTACTACCAAGCCTGGTCCAAACTCAGTTAATTGTTCTAGATTAGTAATGACGAAATTTTCTCCTGTTGCATCTGGCTCGTTTCCATCATCCGTTGAAGCCGTATCAGTTGCAGCGGCAGAGATCGTAGCCTGGACACTCTCTGATTCAGACTCATTTTCTATCATTGCCGGATAGGCAATAAGTTGAGCGACTTTTTCTTCAGGGGTTAAACTTTCTAATAATTCAAGCTTGGAATTAGCTGCTGGAGTTGGTTTTACGGTTGGGGTTGTTTGAACTTCTGCTGAGGTTGACTCAAAATAATCTAAAAGCGGGGTAGTAAAATAGTTTAAACCCAGCAACAATGCCACCACTGTTAAAACTCCGATAAAAATTTTGGTATTGCGTTTGTTTTCTGCGGTTCGCATGATTAATTAACTCAAATTATCTACTATCTTCAACATCACTGTCATCAGCTGATTTAGTGTCCTCGTCTTCCTGTTCCTTCCTAAGCTCCTTCAACTTCCACATAAAAAGAGCTCCTTTATTATCAGCCTTAGAATCGATCACAAAGCTGCGGGCTCGCTCAAGTAAGCCTCTATTTTCTTCTTTAGCTAATTTAATATATAAGCTTTTATGATCCAGATCATCCAACTCAGCCGCTAAGCGGTAGCCATAATCTTGAAATTCCTGCGTAATATATCCCTGGTTATCCTTAACTTCAAACTGATCAAACAAAGATCCGATTGCCTCAAAGCCCTCATCTCTTCGTTGATCAGAATCAGAAGATTTTGTTTTTGGCTTAGATTGTTTTTTATTAACTGACGCTGACATAATTTGCTAAATAAATTTGTTTTATTCTGAATCTTCAGTTTTTTCATTTGCTAGCAAACTCAATAATACACCAGCTGACCCTAATATAAACAGGCCGTTCCATTCTATGGGTACAATTAAAAAGAAGACAAGCAATAAGGCCCAAAACAAGGCAGCTGCAATAGAGCGGTTGGTCATCCGGTAAACAAAGTAGGAAAAATCCTGACTGCCTTGACTTCGTTTAAAAATAATTGTTTCATGAAACAACCAGTGAAAATTGCCCACAATTCTGTCAAAAGAATCAACAACAACTATATCCCAAACGCCCGTAACCCAAGATTTAATCAGCCAAAGGCTGGACAAAAAGCCGCCGGAGACGAAAAACGGCAGCTTTGAATGTGATTTTTTATCGAGAAAGTCACCCACAAACAAACCAATTATCATGGCAAAAAACAATGAAATAGAGTATATATAGCCCACTTTTTTAATATCGCCCATTAAAATAAAGACATACAAAGGCCACAGTGTTAAACCCATGTCATTAAAATATTTTCCTGCTTGTGATAACACCAGGCGTTTGAACCTTTTTTCTTTAAGCCAGGTTAAATACTCTTGTAAATTCACCTCATCTTTTTCCTGAGGAACATCCAACTTAAACAAACCAATAAGAGCAATCAACAAAAGAAGAATGCTTGCATAAAAAAGATAGTCGTATCCTACAAAAGCCACTATTAAGCCACCCATAGCAGGAGTTAAAACTGCAATCAAATTTTTTAGAAATCGCATCAACCCCAGGCCGCGGCCCATTTTGCTTTTTACAAACAAACGGGATATCAAAGTGTTGTGCGACTGCCAGTAAAGAACAGACTCCAGCGCCGACAAACCAGAACTCACAAAAATTAAAAGCGGGTGCTGATCAGCATAAGTAAGACTCAGCAAAAACAAAGCATAAATCAAGTTGCTTAAAATCATTGTTTGCTGATGACCAATTTTCAAAGTGATCTGAGCTTCGATTAAACTAAAAAGAGCCATCACCAAACGGCTAAACAAATAATACATACTAATCAAAATCATGCCTTTTTGAATGGGGGTAAAGCTGGCATGGCCAATGCTAATATCTTGAGAAATTTCAAACAAAAACAAAGGAAGGTAAAAAACACTTAAACGACTGGCAAACTGTCGAAAAATATAAGCAAAAGCCAGCCATTGACGATTGCGAGTTTTTCGAGTAATTTTATGCTTAATTTTTTGAGACAATACTTCTAGCGCCTGAGCAAGACTCATTTTTCCTCAACAAGCTTTAATTGATGCTGAATTTGAGTAAAAACGTGGTTGAAACGATCTAGCTGTGTGGACGGCAGCTTTTGCAAAACATATTGATCGGGCGGCATAGAGCGATCACCCTGCCGATCATCAATGCCAATTCTCACATGCCAAAATTGCTGTGTTTTTAAATATTGATAAATTGACAATAACCCATTGTGCTGCTTGGGGCCAACGCCAAACTTAATCTTAAAGTCACCAACATCCAAATCTAAATCGTCATGCACCACATACATACTTTTTAATTCTGAGGACGGGCTTAGACTTAACTCATCACTAAAATATTCCAGGGTTTTGCGCACAGTTCGTCCTGAGTGGTTCATGAATGTCGTGGGTTTAGTCAAAATCAATCTTCCCTTAGAACTAATCTCTGCCTCTAATTTTTTGTTTAAAGAAAAAAGAGGAAAGTCTAACTTTTCCCTTAAGAAATCTGCAAATAAAAATCCGACATTATGGCGCGACAGCTGATATTTGTTGCCCGGGTTTCCAAGACCAAAAATATATGTTTTATTTAACATAGGTTGATAAATTCGCAAATTATTAATATATGTGCTCATTTCTGAGGGGCAGGCCCCTCAGCGTTTTGTCTCCTGTTGGAGACAAAGCCTGCTCCCCTTTGATCTTGCTTCGCAAGATCAAACTAGGGGAATCCTCCTAGCGCCCACCTTAATGTTAATTTATAGAGTGGTGATACCCTGGGGTGGACCCCCATTATGATTTATTCCCCGCACTAAGTTTATCTACCGAAAGGTAGGCTGACGGGGTATAAATCATAATAAAATTATTATAAATTGATTATTTGCTTATTTTATTTTACCAACACCTTGACTAATTGTAGTGGGCATCTTTTTTTTGTATTAATATTCTTGTTGAGGCCGATACTTATTAACACATATTTGAGACAGGGGCCGTGAGTCTGTTAAACTTAACCCACATGACAAATAATCCAAATACAGACATTACAAATCCCTTTTTTTCAATAGTCATCCCCACTTTAAATGAAGAAAAATGCTTACCCCAGCTTTTAGAAAACCTGGCCAACCAGACCCTGCAGGAGTTTGAAGTGATTCAGGTTGACGCTCAGTCAGAAGATCAGACTGTTAAAAAAGCCCAAAAATTTCAAAGCTCACTTGACCTAAAAATTCTAAACTCTGGCACAAGAAATGTTAGCTACCAGCGCAATTTGGGAGGCGAAAAGGCGCGTGCCGACTGGATTGTATTTATGGATGCGGATAATGCAATCAAGCCCAATTTTCTTCAACAATTGAAGCTTCAAATCAATAACAATCCTCGGGTTGATGTTTTCACTACCTGGCTGGATGTAGAAGACTACCCAGCCAAACATAAGCCAACGGCCCAGGTGATTAACTTCGGACTTGAGCTGTTTTCTAAATTTAATCCTGCTACTTTTGGTGCCCTTATTGGAGTAAGGCACCAAATTTTCCAACAAATTAAATTCAACCCCAACACCCACTATGCAGAGGATGGCGAATTTGTGCAATCAATTGTAGAAGCTGGGTACAACTATGCTTGCTGGCATAATCCGCGTTATACTTATTCTTTTCGTAGAATTGAAAAGGAGGGACTGCTGAAGATAACCAGTGTTTTTATTGAGGGATATGTAAAAAGTTTTTTCAACGGGGGTTGGGAGGGAAAATTTGAGAAATATCCCATGGAAGGCGGTACTTATTACAAAGAAAATTTGCGCATGCCTTTTTTTGAAAGAATTGACCAATTTCTTCAAACCGCCTCTAAAAAACAACTAAAAAAAGCCAAAGAAATCTGGAAAAAAATAGGCTTAAACAAAATCTCTCCCAAAAAATAAACTCTTTGCAAGCCAATCTAGTTTTCACTGTTGGTTTTAGCAAAGCTGCTGGCAGACAAACGACAAGCAGGCTTAGCCCTCAGAAATGAGCACATATATTAATAATTTGCGAATTTATTCTATTTGTTCAAATTCCTCTAAAGTGGTGGCTTGCTCCCAATCCTTATCTGAACGAAAGCCAATCAGACGCGGGAAGCGTAAAGCATGTCCCGCCGTGTGAATCGGAGACTTGGTAATTTCATCAGCTGCAATTTCCACTACTATTTCAGGATGAATCCAAACGTCAGGTGTTAAATTTTTGGGCACATCATAGTATTTTGGTTTCTGATCAGTCATGTGGTTGTCAGCCAATTTTTTCATTTGGCGAAATTGGTTATCAGTTAATCCAGTTCCTATCTTAGCAATGGTTTTTATTTTTTTGTCTTTAGTTAAAACCCCAACCAAAAAAGCTCCAATACCAAATTTGGTTCTTTTGCCTCTCCCCTTGTAATATCCCATAACAATACAATCCAGGGTATCCGATAATTTACCCTGTGAGCCCTCTTTTTCTTTAAGCTTAACCCAGCGCCATCCTTTGCGACCACCTCGATAGCGGCTCTCCACCTGCTTAATCACAGCCCCCTCCAACCCCTTCCCCAACTGCTGCTGATGATATTGACTTATTTTTTCTGGATTCGAGGAAATAATATAGTCAGTTGTGGCCAAAACCTGATTAGGTTTGAATAACTTTGCTAGAATTTCTTTTCTGCTTAGCAGGGTTTGATTAATTAAAGACTCTCCATCTTTAAACAAAATGTCAAACACGTAAAACTTAACTGGCGTAGTTTCGGATTGAGCTTGTACATCATGCTTGCGCCTGCGCGTAATAGTCTGCTGAAAGGACAAGAGTTCGCCCGTATCTTTATCATAAGCAATGGCCTCAGAGTCTAAAATGCAATTATCTGCCTTAACATCAACCAAAACATCTTTTATCTCTGGAAACATGTGAGTCACATCATCTAAATTACGAGTAAAAACCTGATAAGATTTTTCTTCATCATTTTTATCAATATGAATTTGGGCCCGTAAACCATCATACTTAGGTTCAACTATCACCTTATCCATTTTTTCAACAATTTCCTGAGTAGTGTTGAGACGCTGACATAAAGCTGGTATTACAGGAATACCAGCTTCCAGCTCATAGCCATCTAAAAACTTTTTGATCTCCTGCTGAGACTGGCATTGTAAATAAGCCTGGGCTAGTTTGCCAATGTCAGCTTTCTTTTGATATGCTCTTTCAATTAACTTACTGTCAGATTTATCCTGGTGCTGAGCCCAAGACAGAGCATCAATCATGGTCATGGTAGAAAAACCAAGTCTAAGGTTGCCAACAATAATTCGCACTACATACTTCATAGATAAAGGCTGCATTTTTGCCAACAACTCATAAGTCTTGTTAATTTTTCTATCCTGAGAGCCCTCACCCTCCTCTTCTGCAATTCGCCGCAGTTGAGAATAAACATCTAAAACAGATAGTCGCTCTCCCTCAATGCTGCTTTCAGAATTAGATAAAAGCTGTTCGATGGCTAACCCCAAATCCCCCATTTGCTTATACTTTTGTTGAACCTTTTGTTGATACAAAGAGTTATCCTGCTCTTCAAATAAATTTACATCAGGCAGGGATTTGTCTCGGTCTAGCTCATGAAGTAATTTGGCTAAAGCGCGCGTAGTCAGCTTCTCGCTCATATTAAACTCCAACGATTGATAGCTGGGCACCACCTGCCCCTGCATTAAATAACAGGCCGGTGGTATTTCTTCAGAGTCAAGATCTAAAAACAATTCCGCCAACAAAGAAGTCATGTCCAGGCGAGAGCTAGTATTTTCCAAAATCTGAAGTTGTTGGGCAAATTGAGTAAATAGCATAAGTGAGTGTCAGAATAAATTTATCTAATAATCAGAATCAGGTGAAGAAATTATATCAAGCCTTAAGCAAAACTAAGCCTATTCTTCTTTTAAGCTATAAGTCACGCCCTTGGTTACCCCTTGTTTTTCTACTACGTTCTTTTCAATTAGGTCCTTAAGATCTCTTAAAATTGTGTCAACCGAAACATTGGGCAGCATTTCTTGAGCATCTCCGGAAGTAATTTTGCCCTGCTCTTGCAGCAATTCTAAAATGACGATCTGCCTCTCTGATAAAGCTACCTGCCGCCCCAAATCCCGCTTCATTTTCAAATCTTTTGAAAGCTTAAGCACTTTTTCTTTAACTTTTTCTACCTCTACCGCCAGGCCATAACAGAAATATTCCAGCCAATAAGTCATATCTGCATCTTCATTTTGCTGAACTGACTGCAGAGCGCTGTAGTAACTTTCAACATCAGTGTCGAAATATTCCTCTAAAGAAAAGAAGCGCTTAAAATCATAGCCTGTAGCATATAACACCAAAGTTGCCATGGCCCGGGCTGTGCGGCCATTACCTTCGATAAAAGGATGGATGTAAACCATTTGATAATGGGTTATGGCAGCTCTAAAAATTGGGTGAAGTTTTTTTGCCTCAGGGCTAGTCAGCCAAGCAAAAAAATCTTCAATTAAATAAGGCACTTCAACTGAAACCGGTGGGCGAAACACTACCTGCCCAGAGTGATCACCCGCCCCTCTAACAATCACCTGTTTGCGTCGATACTGACCAATCTCATCATCAACTAGCAAATTTTGCATAGTGAGTGAATGCAGATCTTTCAAAGTGTCTTCCGAGCACAAATCTGCTGATAGCTCTGGATCCTGCTCATCAATCCACTTCACCACATTGCGGTAATTAATTACCTCTTGCACGTCTCTCTCGCGGGCGATGATACCCGTTCTTTTAGCTGCTTCTTCAGGATCATCAACAGTGTCCAAACGCACCACTTTTTGCGCTTGTTCTTGAGTTAAATCATTGCCCTCAATTTTTGTACCAAAGTGAATGGTACGAGCCATAGCATCTTTCTTAAATTTGGCCTCCCAAGCTGGCACCAGCGGTGAATGATCAATTAAAGCTTTAGCTGATTCTATGGCGCTAACGTAAGTTAAAAGATTGCTGGATATATCCAAGTTGGGTTTAAACATGTTTTGATTTAATTGATCCATAATGTGATAAAACACTGCGGATCAGTTATTATATTGTAAAATATTTTTGCAAATTTTGCAGAATTAAAAATTAAAAAATTTTAAATAGATCCGATCTTAATCCGCTAAAATTTAACTTTTCCCCTTTTTCCAGTACAATGATAGATGATTTAATGCCCAATTTTTAAAACAACAAAGCTCGTTCAAAACCATGCCTTCGCCACTCAAACCTGAGCAAATTAAACAATATCTCAAACAGCTTCAGCTGCCAGAATCTCAATCTCATAAAGGAGATAATGGCAAGCTAATCATTATTGGCGGATCTGAGCTATTTCATGCTGCCAGCCGCTGGAGCTTAGATATTGCCTCCAAATTTGTTGATATGGTATTTTACGCCTCAGTCCCCAGCAATAATCGCTTGATTCAAGAGGCTAAAAAAGAATTTTGGAATGGAATTGTTGTGGAGCGTTCAGAAATTGAAACTTATATTGAAGAGGCCGACTGCGTTTTAATTGGACCTGGCATGGAACGCGATGGGGTTGATCCAAGATACAATTTACAAACACGCGATTTTTACCTTAATCATCCTCCCAGCAAACAGGATTGGCAGAAAAACACCCAAGCAATTGTTAATTACTTGTTAGCCAGATATCCGGATAAAAAATGGGTAATCGACGCCGGAGCTTTGCAAATGATGGATGCAACTCTGTTGACAGAAAAATGCATTATCACTCCTCATATTCAAGAACTGCAGAGGCTTTTGCGCAATATAAAAATGGAGGCTTTTATAGATAAAGTTTCTCAAGAAGCTATTCAGCCTGCCCAACCCGACCAGCAGTCTCTAGCAGAATTGAGTAGAGTTCTAAATCAAGCCACCGTTTTGCTTAAAGGCCCTACAGACACCATTGTTCATCAGCAGCGCACATACTTAATTCCGGGTGGCAACCCTGGCATGACCAAAGGTGGTACTGGTGATGTTTTGGCAGGCTTAGTGGCGGGTTTATATACCACTAATGAATTACTTCCCAGCGCCATAGTCGGCAGCTATATAAATAAAAAGGCTGGCGACCAACTGCATGAGCGGGTTGGGCCTTTTTACAATGCCACAGATTTGCTCAATGAAATTCCACAAACGCTCTGGTCTGAGCTAGATTCTCTTCTCTAAGTCAACCACTTCCAGTTTGCCAAACTTAATTTTTATCTCCTCAATCAAATCTGAAGAAGCAGTAGTAATAATAGTCTGTTCACCGTCAATGAGGTCTAAAACTAAGGCTCGGTTGTGCTGATCAAGCTCTGATAGAATGTCGTCGAGTAATAAAACCGGCTGTTGCTTGGTTTGGGCTTTGAGATAAATTAGTTCTGCTTTTTTAAGCCACAATACCCCCATGCGTTTTTGGCCTCGGGAGCCATATGCATCTAAGGAACGGTAGCTCTCCTCCGCTGAATCGGGTTTTGAGTCTGGCTGGGTTAAGTTTAACTCAACTTCAAAATCGTCTTTGTGCGGACCGATTAAAGTAAAACCGGCGCCAATCGCTGCTGAGCGGTGGCTGTCGATTCGCTGGCGGCTAATGAGAGACGGTTGGTAGTTGATCCGCATTTCAAATGGTGCTTCGACCCGAGAGTTAATAAAATCAATTAATTTGCGGCGTTTTTTTTGCAATTTTTCACCGTGTTTAACCAAACTCATGTCCCAATAAGTTAAGACAGAATCTGACTGCTCGCCCTCTTTAATTAAAGACAAAAGTTTGTTGCGGCGCCGCAGCGCTTTAAAATACTGGGTGAAGGCTTGATCATAATATTGGTCGGTTAACTGCAGCGGCAAGTCTAAAAAATCGCGGCGCCTGCCGGGAGAACCCTCAATCA
>CAZSQY010000014.1:0-2175 GCA_964609285.1 uncultured Pseudomonadales bacterium | reverse complement strand
TTTATTTATTATGCTTAATCATCTGCTTTAATGTTTGCTTCTACAAATATTTTAAAGCGCATGAATAAATAGAACAGCATCAACTGCCAATAAACACAAAAAACTACTATCCAAGTAGTAATAAATGAATATATGCTAATCAAATTAGGCGTAATTGTGGCAACCAAAGAGACTGCCAAAAAAGAAACAAAAAACCAAACAATAATCTTCCACAACAAAGTAATTAAAGCTAAAAACAAAGTGGGTAATAAGGTGAGCCATACAAATAGTCTATGCTCTGCTATCATTTGCATAGTTTGATAAGGATGCAGCAATAAACCCAGGGCAAATCTGCCTAAAGCATAGAAAAAGGAAAGTATCCAATCAAGCATTAAAAAATCACCTCCAATAAAATAGTGGTT
Organism: uncultured Pseudomonadales bacterium; assembly: GCA_964609285.1. GTDB lineage: Bacteria > Patescibacteriota > Microgenomatia > UBA1400 > PJMF01 > CAZSQY01. The sequence goes on along the minus strand of CAZSQY010000014.1, from coordinate 1,774 downwards.
ATTAATGAAGCAGCTAATAAAGTTTGCCAAGAATAACGACCCACAAAGCTGGCCAAACCATCAGCTTGATGAGGCAAAATCCGGCTCTTCTCTAGCCTGGATTGCATTTTTGCCTGAATTTGAAGCTTGGTTAAAAAATCGTTTGCAGCATCTTGGGTCAATCCATCATTTAACCCAAACTGTTCAAGCTCAGATTTGGCTGGCTTGTTAACCGACGATTGATTTTTCAACCAAAATTTCTTCATAAACGTATTTTACCAGAATTTTGATTGAAGGAAGAATTTTTGTGGACTTAGCGGAAAAAACAGTGAAGTTTGGGGTTAAACTAAAATCTAGCTTGTGGTTTTAGCCGTCAATCGATACATAGAGTTCCTTAAAACTTTCCCGAGCTCTATATAAATCTGACTCAACTGCTTTAAAAGTTTTGTCAACTCGTTTGGATATTTCTTTAACTGACAAACCGTCAACATACTTCATTAACAAAAGACGCTTGCGCCTGTCCAGCATTTTTTCTAAGACTACCTTAACTTTGCGCTCCACTTCGCTGGTTTTTTGAATTTCGTGCTTGAGTAAAAAGTCACTCAAGGGTAAAGTTTTAATAGCCTTTTTAGCATATTTCTTACGATAATAGTCTGCAATTTCATGTCTCAAAATCGTCATCATCCAGGTTTTTAAGCTAGCCTCACCTCGAAATAAATGAATTTGTCGAAGGCAGTTCACCATGGTCTCTTGAGCCAAGTCTTCTGCGTCTTTAGCATTTTGCGCTTTTTTCTTGGCAAGCGCTAACAGATCTGGATAATATTGCTCAAACCAAGCCTTAACTGCTTGAGGCTTGCCTGCCTTGAGTTGGGTTATTAGTTTTTGCTCCTGAGCTTTGTTAGTCACAGAAACATATTATAAAACAGTTAGAAATTAAGGCAAAAAAATTCTGTGTTAATGGGGGCGGGCTGCGATCCTGATGACTGGCCCACCGAGCTTTTTTCATCCCGCCTATTTCCTGAGAGCCGTGATTTGCTATAATAACCAATAATGAAACTTAAGCTTATCCCCCCCGCACACGCTGCCAATTTATCTGACTATTTAAGACTGGGAGACGGCACCAGCGTCAAAGACCAATACGATTCACCAGGCAAACTAGTCAACTTGATTGTAAGTAATTTGTTTGTGGTGGCAGGTATCGTCATTTTTTTCTTAATTATTGGAGCCGGCTACAGTTTCTTGCAAAACTCAAGCAAGGGTAAAGAGGAGGCCAAAAACTTGGCAACCGGAGCTGTTGTTGGCTTTATTGTAATGTTTGCTGCTTACTGGATTGTAAAAATTATTGCAGCTATTACTGGCGCAGATATACGAATTTAGATACAATATCGAGGATGTTGAAAAACACAATTCCAGTTCTAAAACAAGCAACTTTTTCTTTAATAACTTTTGGCAAAAGTCTGCTTTATGTTTTGCTTTGGCTGCTATTTCCCAGCACCGCCTTGGCTGCTAACGGAGAACCATTTGGCAAAATCGATCCCCCTCCCGGCGTAGCTGAATATCAAGACGCTGCGGGCGGCAACATTGGCATTATTGTATTTTTGTCCAACATTATTCGACTAGTTACCATTGTGGCCGGAGTCTGGACCATGTTTAATATTATCTTTGCCGGCTGGATTTATTTAACTAATCCCGGAGATTCTTCAGCGCACGAAAAAGTTTCAAGCAAGCTCATGAACAGCATCATAGGCCTGGCTTTGGTGGCTTTTGCTTATACTATAGCCGCGGCCATTGGTTT
>CAZSQY010000013.1:18198-19731 GCA_964609285.1 uncultured Pseudomonadales bacterium | reverse complement strand
TTCAATTTTTAAAGCAACAAATTATTAAGAATAGTGTAAGACTCAAAACTGACAATAAGCGTGATTTTTTAAAATTACCCTATTATGCAATACAAATTTTCCAGATAGGGCTTGACTGCCCTCAATCACACCTAGTATTCTAAATTTAGTGCAAAAACCTGCTCAACGTTCCTCCCAACCATTTAAAAGTTTTTCTCAAACCCTGGATTTACCAATTAGCGCTATATATGGCGGATTGGTTTTAATCATACTTCTAACTGGCATATTCGTAGCCACTGCCTCTGTACGGCAGGAACAGAGCTTAAGTTCTGAGGCAAGTCAAGCTGACTACGGAACAGTCGGCTGCAATCAACCCTGCAAAGACAATCGATACTGCGAGCCTGAACATTTTTGCTACCAAGGTAGATGTCGCCTGGCTGATAATCCCCAGAGTCCAACTTGTGATCCTAATGAAGTTTTTGTGACACCCACACCTCAGCCACCAACCACAACACCCAGCTTCACACCCAGCCCTACCATTCAACAAAAGGGTGATGATGTTATCGATTCACCAGCAGCCACTGAAAGCACCGCTGCCACAACCACCAGTTCACCCACCCCTACCAGCACGCCCAGTGCCGTAATGCCGACAGCTGCTCCTGAAGCAAAAACGGAACCAGAACCAAGTGTTATTCTGGGGCTTTTACAAAAATTAAGCCAAGTATTCGAAAACATAGAGTTATCTTTGCCGATGTTAATGGGTATCGGTTTAGGTGGATTAATCCTACTACTAACTCTTGTTGCCATGATAAACAACCGCCGCAAACCTAAATTTGAACCCACAGACTTTACTAAGTTGAGGGAGAAATCCTTTCAAAAAAATCAAGAAGATCCTGATCAAAAAGATACAACTACCAGCTTGAAATCAAATCAAGCATTGAGCCCCACCCAAAGCGAAAAAGAAGATTTAACTCCTCCCCCTTCATCCATGGTCTCCCGACTCAAAGAAAAAGGGGTTAAAAAACCGGAATAGAATTCTAGACTAAAGTTAACAAACTGGATGCTTTGTGAACGAAACTCAATACCATAGACTCGATTGTCTGCGAGGCAGTATCAGCGCCTGAGATGGCCTGCGAAGCAGGAATAGTTCAAGTGCTGTCAACAACGAGCAGAAACAAGCGAGTCTGGCTGGAGTGAACATACATTTTTCAAGCAACAAAGAATGAATTTCTGAGCGCAGCATCAAGACCCGGCTGGAGGCAGCCGAGACTTGCCAGCAAGTGAAGAAACTCATTCTTTGTGTTACAATATCCTTTCGCAATTATGGATTTCCTGAAAAAGTATATCCAACAAGTTGTCCAAGAGCTGAAAAAAGTCACTTGGCCTACAAAAGAACAAACTATTGAAAAAACTGTTCTGGTTATTGTAGTGAGCGGGATTGTAGCCTTATACATCGGAGGGATTGATTTAGTTTTACAAGCGATCATGAAATCATTAATTAAATAAGTTATTTAGCTAATTGTTGAATCGAACCATGTCAGATAAAAAAACAAA
>CAZSQY010000013.1:6272-18098 GCA_964609285.1 uncultured Pseudomonadales bacterium | reverse complement strand
AAACCTTAAATTTAACTGATAAAATCATCAAGGTTTTGATTCCGACTAAAGAAAAAATTCAGATTAAAAAAGGCCAGCGCAAAAAAGTTACAGAAAAGATTTTCCCCGGATATATGCTGGTGAATATGCTCATGTCTGATGATGCCTGGTTGGCGGTCCGCACCACGCAGGGAGTGACCGGTTTTGTCGGTACCTCAAGCAAACCCAGCCCGATCCCAACCCACGAGGTCGAAGCAATCCGCTCTTACACGCAGCAAGCCACACCTCAATATAAAGCTGAGTATACTGAAGGCCAGGCAGTTAAAATTACAGATGGACCTTTCACCGAATTTTTGGGTACGGTTCAATCAATTGATGAAGAAAAGGGTCAAGTTGAAGTCTTAATTAATATTTTTGGACGCGAAACTCCAGTCGAACTCGACTTTTTGCAAGTTGAAAAGGTCTAAAATTTAGATAGAATATACAGTCTTATGCCAAAGAAAGTCATGAAAATTCTAAAGTTGAATTTGCCTGCAGGCGCAGCCACTCCGGCCCCGCCAATTGGTCCTATTTTGGGTCAAGCCGGTATCAACATGATGGAATTTATCAAACAATATAACGAACGCACTCAAGATAAGCAGGGCCAGATTATTCCGGCCGAGCTGACTATTTATCAAGACCGCTCTTTTACTTTTGAGTTAAAATTGCCGCCGGTTTCTGCCATGATTAAACAAGAAATTAATCTGGAAGAAGGCAGCCACGAACCCAAGAATGATATTGTGGGCGAGATCACTATGGATCAAGTGCGGACGATTGCTGAAAAAAAATTACCGGATTTAAATACTGATGATATAGAAGCTGCCATGAGAACTGTCATCGGAGCAGCGAAAAGTATGGGAGTGGAGGTTAAATAGATTTGCTCACTACAGCCAGTCCCGCTGCGCGTGACTGAGTTTCGTTCGCAAACTATTTAGCCCTTTTCTTATTAAATAATAAACACGAATTTTACTTATGGGATCACAGAAAAACGTTGACATGACTCAAGATCCATCCGAGATCAAGCATGTTGAAGTCAAACCAGATCAAGAAGCCAAAAAATCAGATAAGACAGCTGATAAAAAAGAAGATGCTAAAAAACCTGAGCAAAAAGACAAAAAACAGGGCTCAGATGATGAAGTGCAAAAGCCGATTAGTCTGCACCGCAAAAAACATGAGCGCAGTAAAAAATACAAAGCAGTGCGCTCTAAAGTTGATCGAACTAAAACCTACGACCCCTTCTCTGCTATTGAATTAGTCAAAAAACTATCTTACACCCAATTTCCCGGCACTATCAGCACCCATTTAACCACTAAGGAGCAGGGTTTAACCCAAGAAATTACCTTCCCCCACTCAACAGGACAAGAACGCAACATCGAGATTGCTTCTGATAAAACTTTAGAAAAAATCGAGGCAGGCGACATTGATTTTGATGTTTTACTAGCTGCGCCGGCCATGATGAGCAAGCTTACTAAGTATGCTCCAATTTTAGGTCCTCGGGGTTTAATGCCCAATCCTAAAAATGGTACTCTGACTCCCAAACCAGAACAACGCAAAAAAGAACTGGAGTCAGGTAAACGCATGCTCAAAACTGAGCGTAAGGCACCTTTAATCCATGTGTCGATTGGCAAAACAGATATGGAAACTAAAAAATTGGTGGAAAATCTGCAAACCTTAATTGAAGCTTTTCAAAACAAGCTGACTAAGCTAACCATCTCCGCTACTATGAGTCCCGGCGTTAAGGTTGATTTTTCTAGTAAAGAAGACTAGCTTCAGTGTAACCTTGCATCAATCGATGCTGACGGCTTGTTAAACTACTTTCCAGTTATATTTAAGCTCTATTCTCGATTTCTTTAAGAAGCTGTTGTATTACTTCCTCCACACCCAGGGTTTGCTGCTCTTTCTCATCTCTTTTTCTAACATTAACTTTCCCCGCCTTCTCTTCTCGACCACCGACCACTAACATATAAGGAATTTTTTGTGTTTCTGCATCGCGAATTTTTGCTGATAAAGTGGCGCTGCGAGTATCAACTTCAGCCCTAATGTCTGCTTGCTTTAATTGCTCTGCTATCTTTTGAGCATAGGGAATCTGGTCATCTGTAATCGGCAAGATAATCGCTTGGACCGGCGCTAGCCAAACAGGAAAATTACCAGCCGTGTGCTCAATATAAACGCCCATAAATCTCTCCAGGGATCCCAATAAGGCCCGATGGATCATAACCGGCTCATGAGGCTGGCCATCCTCGCCAATGTACTCCATCTTAAACCGGCCCGGCAAATTAAAATCAAACTGAATGGTTGATAGCTGCCACATGCGGCCTAAAGAATCAGCCACTTTAACATCAATTTTCGGACCATAAAAAGCAGCCCCGCCCTCGTCTATTACATAATCCTTAAAGCCAATCTCTTTCAGTGCTTGTTTTAAACCTGCTTCTGCCCGATCCCAATCAGCTTTTTCTCCGGCAAATTTATCTTGGTTATCTGCGCCGTTTTCTCCACGAGTAGACAAGTTCATTTCAAAGTCTTCAAAACCAAACGTTTTTAAAATATAAAGCGTCAATTCCAATGCCTCAACCAACTCTGACTGCATTTGCTCCGGTGTGCACACGATGTGAGCATCATCCTGCGTAAAGCCGCGCACTCTGGTTAAGCCATGCAGCTGGCCGGATTTTTCATAGCGGTAAACCGTACCCATTTCGGTCCAGCGCAGCGGCAGTTCACGATATGAATGCGGCCGACGCTGATACATCTTAATCTGCAGCGGACAGTTCATGGGTTTTAAGCGATATTCCTCATCTTCAATTCCAAACGGGTTGTACATGCTGTCTGCATAAAAATCCAAGTGGCCTGAGTGCTGCCACAGCTCTTTACTGGCAATGTGCGGCGTTACCACCGGCTCATAACCGCGCTGCAAATAAGTGTTAAAAGCAAACTCCATAATTTTATGACGAATAAAAGCGCCCTTGGGCAGCCATAAAGGTAGGCCTTGGCCAACTTCATCATCAAACATAAATAATTCTAGTTTTTGGCCCAGCAAACGATGGTCGCGCTTTTTGGCTTCTTCAATCTTCCATAAATAATCGTCCAGCTCTTTTTGACTGGGAAAAGCAGTACCATAAATGCGAGTCAGCATTTTGTTGCTTTCGTCACCGTGCCAGTAGGCACCGGCCACACTAAGAAGTTTGAAGGCTTTAACTTCGCCTGTTGATTCCATATGCGGACCTTTACACAAATCAATAAATGTTTCTAGCTCGTCGCGATCAATCTCTTCGGGTTTAGTTTGCAAAATTTCTTGATCATGTTCGATTTGTTCAGGCGTACCCATTAAATAAACCGTGGCGGGCTTGTCTTCAGACTCAATTTCATCCAGCCACTCCTGTTTATATGGATTGCCTTTAAACACAGCTCGAGCCGCAGCGATGCTCAACTCAACACGCTCTAATTTTAAATCTTGGCTGATAATCTTTTTCATCTCCTTTTCAATCTTCTTAAACATGTCTTCGTTAACAGCAAAATCATCCGGTGTATCAAAGTCAAAATAAAAACCGTCTTCAGTGGCCGGACCCATAGCCATAATAACTCGATCGCAGCCGTACAAGCGCTGCATGGCGTAGGTTAAGACATGCTCGGCCGTGTGGCGTAGAGCTTGTAATTGATCAGGATTAGATTTTGATGATGCTTTTTTCATAATTTTTTTCTTGTGATATTTAGTTATTGTATCTCAAATTCGAGCCATAAAAAAACCTCCGTTGCCGGAGGCTGATCTTTGCTACCACAAACACCATACCCCGGTTAGGAGCTGGTAGTGGTAGTAGTAGCTAAAATTTTGTGCTGCATTGCTGAGGAATATTATAAACAACTCACCTGGGGTGCCGCAAGCGCCATCAGATATTAATTCTGACCATACCCCACCCTTTGCCTCTCAGACTTATTTATTCAATAATTTATCCATAATTGAAGCCAGCCATCCTGAACTAGTATTCTTCTCAGGCATTTCACCTGTGCGGGCATAGTGTGCAATTTCGGAATAAGAGCGATCTATCTTCGGATTAAAAACTAACTGAGTATTTCTATCTGCGCATACTATTTCATCATCCGCAGTCTCGTGACATTCCATTCCCAATTTTAGCAGTGTCTCGACTGTTGTTTTTGCCATAAGTACAACACTTTAACATAAACTGAAGCTTTATTGTGTAAACTAGTTAACAGCTGTTTTAGGTTGTATTTCTAACCGTATACCGATCTTAAGGAGTGTTTTTTTTCTAGCTAACTTTACCAAATAAACTCAAAACTCGCGCAAAAGTATATTTAGAGGATTGGCTAAGCTTACCCTCTGCCAACTGCCGGGCTTGCTGGTAGGCTAGATCATCCGGCTTAAAAAGAATGCACTCGTTGCGTTGAGTGCATTCAACTACACCATTTGCATACAGTTGACAAGAATAGCCATTTAGTTTTAGATAATCAGCTGTTTCTTGAGCAAGACGCTCAAAATCTCTACTTTGATTTCTTCTTTCACCATGCATATGAGCAAATATTATATCAATCAATCTGAAACATTAATTAAGCTTTTCGGCGTTTGTCTCAAGCAAGCTCAGCGAAAAAACTTTTTACTTATCTCAAAGACATCTTATTTTTAATACTGATTTGAACCAACAATGCAGAGTTAAACTCTATGAGCTTATCTAATTTTTTGTTAAAGTAAACTTTAGATAACTAAATTTAATTAAGCAACTAGTTTATGGCTAAAACATCAATGGCAGAAGCTCCACCAGTCTCAGAAACCACAACTGCACAAAGGGATGAATTTGAGGATTTTGATCCTGAAAACTTGACTCCAAAACAATTAGAAAATTTATTAGCCAGAGCTAATATTGATGATCGACTCGCAAAGAAGCAGGCGCACAATCAAAAATCAAATCCCGAAAAAAATGATGATCCGGTAACTGAACAGGATTTGGCTCGTTTCAATCTTAAAGATCTTGAGCCAGCTGAGCAGCAAAAAGAAATTAATAAAGCAATATTTCGACTTATTGCTTTATTTCAATGGGATGAAGAAAAACCAGATAAAATTCTGCATAGTTATGACAAATTAAAGTCCAAATGGCGCAGTGCCTGGTTTACTAATGTTTATCTTTATCTGCAATCAATGGCGTTTGAAGGATTCATAACTGATGAAAATCTTAAAAAACGCATTGAGACAGAACTGGACACAATCCAGCTTTTAAGAAAGGAAAATTATTTAGCTTATAAGTCTGAAATAGATTCTACTGAGGCCAAGCCGCAACCGGACGTTCCAGATAAAGACAAGTTGAAATACCTAACCTCAGAACGTGAAATTGAAATGGCTAATCAAACAATCCTAGATGTAATAACACATCTGAAAGCTAAGTTGGATCGCGCCCAAAGCAACACAGCATAAAAATTAGCGGTCACAGCTAAGTCTCTACCCCGCTCCGCCGCCGCCGCCTCCACCGCCTCCACCACCCCCACCGCTTGAGCCACCCGACGATCCCACGCCGCTCGCTCCATAACTAGACTGCGAGGCCTTAGACAAAGAGTTAACTGCTTGAGAAACAGAGCCTAAACTGTCAGCCAAACTTGCCATGCTAATAGTGCCGCCTGCCCCGGCAGCACTGATATCGCTCCTTGGTACGCCCCAATAAGTAGTTAGAACTTGGGCTTCTTCTTGGCTGAAGCGCACCGGCAGCTGCGATAAAGCCTTGGCTGAAACTCCTAAGGCGGTTCCATAAATCAAATACTTTTCCCAAAGAATAACCGAATCAATCGGATATTGAGCCGTTTTTTTATAATCTTCCATATGGTTTTTAAAAGCTTTCCACTCTGCTGCTTCTTGGCGCCCTTTTTCTGTTCGTTTTTCGCCAAAACTTTTTAGGATACCAATTAAAAAAACAGTGCTCATTAAAACAACAACCATCACACTAATTAAAAAAACAAATGGCCCTCCTGATCCAATTAATTTATTTGCTATAGCAAAAAAACTACTACCAACTAAACCCAGCAATATCATCCACAATACACTCTTGCTCTTGGCCTTCTGATGTGACTTTTGATCAAAATAGCCCTGGGCTAAATTCTGTTGAAAAGCTATTTTTTCCAAACCTTTTAAAAACTGTTGTGCTGCTGTCGAGTGGCGGCGGCAATAGCTGACAATATCATCGAATTCAATCTTATCTCTTCCGCCCCCAACCCGATCAAAAATAAATTGGTACACATAACGCTGAATTTTATTTAAATCTTCCAGTTTTTTCTGATAGCGATCATCTTTCTCTAAAGCATATTTATAATCTTTAATAATAAGCCCCTTCTTCTCGTCACTGCGAGTAATTCGTGCTGTTTTAGCCTGAACTAAAGACAAAATGCTGGCAGTAAAGGCTTTATAATCCAGTTTTTTAGTGCTGCTTAACAACTGCTGCATTTGAGCCGGCTCAATATCACTCGGCGGCTCCCAGCGGGTATTGGTTGGATTAACTTTAGGTAAAGCTTTGTCTTTGCCGTATTTAATAAAAAGCCAGATCTCTTTAATAGTTAAGGTTAAGACCCCAAGCATGGCAGCTAGCCCCAAGCCAGCAAAAAACCAGGCAACAACTACTGTCCGCTGAGACCGGCGAATAAAGCTTTGCTCTTGCTGCTCAATTTGCTCCCGGCTTAACTGACCCGAAGCACCGCTGGTAAAAGTTTCTGCAGGAAACAAAACCCTACCCTCAAAAAAGTTGCCGGAATTGAGGCGGTTAATACTAAAACTAACTTGTTGATTACTAGGAATCGAAACAGTTCCACCCAACTGCCCATGCAGCCAGGCTTGAAGTTGGTCGCCATCAATTGGAAAATCCCAAACTACTTCAGCCGACACATTATGATGATCAATTTCCCACTCATCACCAATAAACTGCCAATATAACTCATCTACATCTTGGTGCTGGGTAATGGCGTTTTTGACTTTATAGGATAAGCTAAAAGTCTTGGATTCATTTGATGCCGAGTAAAACCATTTAAGATAATAGCGGTCTGACTGCTCTCTGATGAAATAAGTGCCGGCCTTACCAGCTTCAGACTCCGGCAGCTGTTGATAGCAGCCTTGTTCATCACATAATTCAAAATCAGTAATCTGGTAAGCCTCCGATCGACCGGGATTGGCAGCTTGATCCGGCTGAGTGTTAATGTACTGATAGGCAAAACTAAAGCTGCCGTCAAAGTTAAAGGTTCGTTTTTCTGTAATCTGCATAGAGCCGTCAAGATTAAGCTGAGTAGTGATGCGGACAGGACTAATGGTGTAAGACTTGGCAGATACTAAAGGGGTAAGAATAGAAAAGAAACTAAAGAATAGAAGGGTTGGCAGCAGAAGCTTTTTAATCGTTTTTAGCATAAATTTAGTATAGCAGTTTGCCTAATTACAACACAGTAAAAATCTTTACCCAAAACTGAACATAATTACTAACCTTCAACTTGGCCAATGTTTAAGCTTATGCTATAATAACGCTCTGTTTCCTAAGACAGCGTGGGTTCTTGCAAAACAAAACAATACAAGAACTTAAACATCGCGCCGAGGAGAAGTCTAAAGAGCTTAATAGCTTTTTCTTTCCCCTCTCGTCTTAGCTAATAGTCACCAAGCGGTGAACTAGTGCTTTTACATTAACTAAATCAGATGAAATCATGCCAAGTAAATACAATCAAGAACAAATCGAAATTATTAAAGATCGCATTAACAAAGCAAAGTCAGTAATTTTGGTTGATTATTCAGGAACTGATGCCAACGATCAAATTAAGCTCCGCTCTGCTGTCAAAGAAGCTCAGGGCGAGATGTTTGTGGCCAAAAACACGCTGATCAATATTGCTTTAGGCAAAGATGAATTAAAAGAATCCTTGACCGGTATGAATGCTTTAATCCTCTCTTATGAAGATGCTGTTTCTGCTTTAAAAAAAGTTTACGAGTTTCATGAAGAAGAAGAAAAACTTGAAATTAAGCAGGGTGTAATGATCGAAGATGGTCAGATTCAAGTTTTAAGCCGGAAGCAAGTTGAAAAGCTCAGCCAGATGCCAAGTAAGGATGAATTGATTGTGATGTTGATTCAGCGTATACAAGGACCTGCTTATGGCTTAGTTAACGTCTTAAGCGGTGGTACCAAAAATTTGGTTTATGCCCTAGAAGCAATTAGAAAACAAAAATCCGCAGCTAATTAAAAAGAATTGATTGCAAGTATCAACTAGACACATTAACAATTAAAAATTATCAATCATAAGGAAAAACTATGGCAGAAAAAAAGAAAGAGGAAAAGAAAACCTCAGACAAAAAAGAAGCCAAAAAAGAAAAAGAGAGCCAAGATCTCTCTAAAAAAGTCCAAAAAATAGTGGACGCAGTCAAAGACTTGTCTTTGATGGAAGTCTCAGAATTAGTTGAGGCTCTAGAAGACGAGTTTGGTGTCAGCGCTGCTGCTCCAGTTGCGGCTGTTCCGGCTGCCGGTGCTGCTAATGGCGGTGAAGCTGCTGAAGAACAGACTGAATTCGATGTAGTCTTAAAAGAAGCTGGATCCAACAAGATTCAAGCCATTAAGGCTGTACGCCAACTTAAATCCGACCTTGGATTAAGTGACGCCAAGAAGTTTGTTGAGTCTGCTCCAGCCACTGTGTTAGAGGCGGCTGACAAAGAAAAGTCCGAAGAAGCCAAGAAGGTTTTGGAAGAAGCCGGCTGTACAGTTGAATTGAAATAATTCGCTAATGTTTTCCCCAACTCACGAAACAAGCTCGAAGAGTTGTTTGGAAAACACAACCTCATCGCAAACATTGAGAAACCACCCCGTTTACGGGGTGGTTTTTGTTTTAAGGGCTAGCCTCTAGATTATATGAATTTTTATTGCCGCTGCTCTCCTCAAGCAACTACCAAACTTATCCACAGTTTATTCAACCTCAAATATTATAAGATGTTAAATTAAAAATTATAAGATACTTTTGTGGATAACTTTTTGAATTTGTTAATCAATGTTAAAACACACCCGAATAAAACACAAATTTTATATATAATTTTAAAATCCCAGGCTAAAAAGACCCATAAATAAGGCTTTTTATTTTAAAAACAAAATACTGCTCTGCTCTTTTTAAAATTGCCTATTGACCCAGTTTTGTCTATTCTGCTAGTTTTAATATAGGTATTGAAAACCTTTGATCCACTTTGAAAGCTTAAATTTAATTATTTAGCAAAGCGGCTCAGAGCCTCAAAATCGCCTTATTAATAATTGACCCTAATACGGAAAGGACCACCATGGCTGATAATGCTGCCACGGCCTCTACTACCAATAATCAAAGCGATAGCTATACTCGTGATGATCGTAAAACCGGCCGCGCCCAAGACGCTGCAAAACTGGACCTAAATAATCTGCCCGACCTTTTAACTGTGCGCGAAGTGGCAGACTTATTACGTGTCTCCCCTCTTACCATTAAACGCTGGGGCAAACGGGGCAAATTACCCGCCATTCGCATCAACTCACGCGGCGACCGACGCTATAAAAAGGAATCAGTGTTGTGGTTGTTGGGAATTGATCCAGAAGAAGTTGAGAGTTAAAAAGTTCAGCCTAAAGACTTGTCAATTATTTAAACTCGCTTTAATTTAGTGATAAGTTACTCAGTTGTGGGAGGATGAGGAGTAAGCACATGTTGTATTTCTGAATTATCCCAAACATCTCTAGTATACCAATCCGCAAGCAGTTGATTTAAATTCGCAAAACCCAGAACTCGCATATAAGTAATTAGGTCAAGCTTATCAACAACAGACAGTTGTCCTAAAGCTGTTCCGGTAACTACCCCAATCCAAACGCTGCTGCTATCTCTTTGACTAGTGCCACGATAAGGACGGGAGTCTTTAGCAGTTTTTAAAATTTGAAGCTTAATCTGATCCACTTTCGCCAGGAGTTCTTGTACATTCTCATGCGCACCAGATTTTTTTAACTGGATAAAATAAGCAAGATTTCCTGTACTCAAAACCCGTGCATAAATAGGAACAATTAAATTTCGCTCCAACGCTTGCATAAACTCGGGTAAAACTTTGGCAATTTCACTTCTTAAATCTTCAAACTCATAATCAAAGCCAAAATCTTTAAACTCACTACGTAATTTGGACAAATCTAAGCCGCTTAACTGCTTTTCTACTTCAGTTTCTAAATTCAGCGATTCTTCGGGAATTGGGGGTGCTGGGTGTTCTGCCATTTAAAACATTAGTTATTAGATTAAGCCCGATTGAACAACATTTTTACAAATTTTACAAGTCTCAGCTGCCGTTTCCAGCGCCAAGGCTCTTGAATTAAGCGGTATAACCATTCCAATCCAAGGCTTCGCATCCAGCCCGGGGCCCGTTTTAGCTTGCCCAAAACCAGATCAAAAGCACCCCCGACTGACATGGCCAGCTTCACATTCTGACTATTTAAAAACCGCAGATGCTCGATAATCCATTCCTCTTGCCAGGGAGCTCCAAAAGCTGCAAAAACTATATCCGGCTTCAATTGTTTGACACCAAACTCTAAGCCTTGCTCTTCTTTCTTGGTGGATTGTTGAATATTTTTATAACCAGGAGTCCAAAATAAATCGGGTCTAAGCTGCCAAAAATTGTTTTTTACTTGTTTGGAAGCCGGCAGTAAGTTTTGATAGCCTTCACCTCCAATCACTAAACAGCGCAGTTTTTGTTTTTTAGCTAATCTGAGTAGGTCCTGGGTTAAATCAACACCGGCAATACGCTCAACAATGGGCTGGCTTTTTCCTCTTAAAGACAAAAGACGGCTGGACCAGACTAAACTAATTCCATCTGGAATTAAGATGTCTGCTTGCTGCAAGTATCGGTAAAATTTTGGGTTTTGCTCAGTTTGAGCCAACTGTTCAGCGTTGGGGGTAAAAATGACTAAACAATCACTTTTGCTCGATAGATGAATCTGAATTTTTTTTAGCAGATCCGACTTACGTTTGCTAAAGAGTTGGAAACCTAAAATATTGGCCGCTTTATGCATATTTTTTGCTGTTGGCTCCTAATGGCTTTTGGTATATCTTTTAGTTGAATTATGTATTTCTTACTTACCTAACACTATCAGCTGCCCCATACACTAATTTTCTTACTAATTTTTAACTATAACAGTTTTAACTAAATTCGTTTTTTTAATGATTTTATCCTATAATAAATTATATAGCGAATTTTAACCAAACAAACAGTAAGAAAATGATTTTTTATAATTATTGTCTTCCAATTTTTGCTCTTTTTGAACACATTATGTCTTGAGTTTTTTAGGTTTTTTGAGCTCAAAAAAATTTTCTTACAAAATTTAGTCTACAAAAATTTTTCAACCATAATTTTTTGAACAAAAATTAATAAATTAGTATAGCAATGTATACCTTCCCCTACCCTCACGACCAACCTTAACATTATAATAGTTATTTATGATACCCAACAACAGGCTTAACAACTTGCGCCAACGCCATCCCGAGCTTATTTATCGCAGTTTTTCTTATAAGCTTAAGGAGAGCCGCTTAGTAATTGAGTTTAGTTTTTTACTTAAACCAGATATTGTTTTTACTCCCAGCATTGTTATCGAGCCATTTTCAACTGCTTTACTTGAGAAAATTCCTAAAAAAAGACTTGAAAACTTAATTTTTCACCTTGGTTTGGCTGAGCTGCCCAGCTACTGGAAATGCGCCTGCCCGCCGCAAATTAGTATTGAAGCCGGCAGCCTGAATCTGGACCAACAGGCCTGGTGGCACGACTTATTTATAAAAGGGATGGGTGAGTTTTATTACAAAAATCAAATAAATTTTACAGCC
>CAZSQY010000013.1:0-6172 GCA_964609285.1 uncultured Pseudomonadales bacterium | reverse complement strand
ATTTATAAAAGGGATGGGTGAGTTTTATTACAAAAATCAAATAAATTTTACAGCCTCCAACTTTTTAAACTTTGCAGCCACAGATCAAACCCAACCAAATTTACCCCTACTAGCGGCTAATCATTACCAGCGTTCTTATTTAATACCGGTCGGCGGCGGCAAAGATTCCAGCCTGACTCTAGGCTTGCTCAGTCAGAATCAACTCCCTTATAGCTGTTTGATTTTAGAACCAGCCTCACCAGCAGCTCTTATGGCAGCTAAAGCTAGTAATTGTAGAGAAATTATCCGTATACATCGGACTATTGATCCGAAACTTCTTGAATTAAATCAACAGGGTTATTTAAATGGCCACACCCCTTTTAGCTCTTATTTATCATTTGCCAGCACCTTAATAGCACAAATTTTTGGTTTTCAGCAAATTTTAGTCGCTAATGAACGGTCTGCTAACCAGGCTAATCTTAATTATCTGGGCCTGGAAATCAATCATCAATACTCCAAAAGCTTTGAATATGAACAAAAATTCCGAACTTATGCCCAAGAGTATCTAAAAAGCGGCTATCAACAGGCAGAATATTTATCCTTTTTAAGGCCAATTTATGAGCTGCAGGTGGCCAAGCTCTTTAGCAAATTTGATTCCTATTTCAGTCTTTTTAGAAGCTGCAATTTAGCTCAGCAGCAGCATGCCTGGTGCCATCAATGCGCCAAATGCTTATTTGTTTATACTCTGCTCTATCCATTTATTGATACTCAAATTCTGACTACCAAAATCTTTAACTATGATTTATTTCAAGATGAAAACCTGATAAATTTAGCCCTGCAGCTAGCCGGCGTGAAAGAAAGCAAGCCTTTTGAATGCGTGGGCACTTATAATGAGGTCAGGGCGGCTTTTTATTTGGCAGCACAAAAACTGCAGGAGCAGGATCAGGCTTTGCCGGTGGTAGTTCAAAGGGTAAAAGAAGAAATATTAGACTCTTACTCAAGCCAAGCACTAGAACAACTTGTGCAGGACATCCTTAAAGCTTGGAGTAAAGAACACAACCTTGACCCCACCCTGAGTGAAATTTTAAAAATTGAACTTAACATTTAATATAGCTAACAATGCAAATTCCTAAAAAAATCTTATTAAACCTTAAAGCACAACAAATTTGTATTCTGGGTTTAGGCCAGGAGGGTTTGTCAACCTACCGCTTCTTACGTCAACACCTGCCAGAGGCTAAATTAGCTGTTGCTGATCAAAAAAAACTCGAACAACTGCCGGCTGAGGTCCAAGCTGAGTTAAATTCTGACTCAAAACTAAATTTTGTAGGAGGTGAAAGCCAATATTTATCAAGCTTAAATCAATTTAATTTAATCTTTAAAACCCCTGGTATTCCTCTACATTTACCTCAAATTAAAGAGGCACAAAGCCAGGGTGTGGTTATTAGCTCCAACCTGCAGTTGTTTTTTGAGATTGTTGAGGCCTGGAAGCAAAAGCTGCAATCAAAGCTAAAGGTGGAAATAGATGATAAAAGCTCAACTCTGCTGCAACCAATTACGATTGGAGTCACCGGCACCAAAGGCAAAAGCACCACTACGGCTCTCATCCATCATGTTTTGTTTGAAAATGAACAAGATTCTGTATTGGTCGGAAACATTGGGCAGCCGGCTTTAGATAAAATTGATCAAATTACATCAAAAGGCAAACTTGTAATTGAACTGTCTTCACATCAGTTGGATCAATTAACAATAAGTCCTGATATAGCAGTTATTCAACGTGTAGTAGCTGAACACTTAGATTATTATCCCAACCCTGCTGCCTATTATGCTTCGAAAGAAGCTATCACAAAGTATCAAAAGGTTAACCAGTATATTATTTACAGCCCTCAATGGCCCCATACTCGAGAACTAGCCACACTATCCCAGGGGAAAAAACTAACTTTTCAACTTAAATCTAATCAAAATTCTAATTCACTAGTTTATATTAAATCACATTACTTAACCTTTAGAGATAATAAGCACGAAGAACAAATTATCGCACTTAAAAACATTCCGCTGTTAGGTAAACATAATTTGGCTAATGTGGCGCCGGCTATTGTCGTAGGCAAAATATTAGACTTGTCTGCCGCTCAAATCGGGCAAGCTATTCAAACTTTTAAACCTTTGCCCCACCGTTTAGAGAAAGTGATTGAAAAAAATAAAATTCTCTATGTGAATGACAGTTTGGCTACCATGCCGGACGCAACTGTTTTTGCCCTGGAAACTTTCAAGAATCGACCAGTGATTTTATTGGCCGGCGGCCATGAGCGGCATCAGGATTATAGCAACTTGGCTTCTGCAATTTTAAAAAATAAAGTTAAAGCTTTAGTCCTGTTTCCGGAAAATGGTCAACGTTTGCTGCAAGAGGTGAAAAAACAAGCTCAAGAACTGAATCAAGCTGAGCCGCCGAGCAAAATAGTTCAGTCCATGCCGGAAGCTTTTGAATTTATCAAGCAACACGTTCAAACCGGTGATATGGTTTTACTCTCGCCGGGTGCGGCCAGCTTTGGGGTTTTTCAAAATTATAAAGACCGGGGCGAGCAGTTTAGAGAATTAGCTCAAGCAGCGTAAGCGCCTTTTGGCTTTGTAAACTTAAGGCTTGAAGGCAAACTTTAATCTTCAACTTGTTGAGCAATAAAACGTACTTCTTTGGCAATTTGCCGCGCTGCCAAAATTCTGAGGGGTGATAAATAAAACAAACCAGACACAATGCGTTTTACAACTTGAGTAGGATGGTTAAAAACAATTAATTCCAGCCGCGTTACTTCTTCATCTAAAGCCTTGATCACAAAAGCACCCCGCAGTCCCAACCAAGCAGCCAACGGATTTAAAACCTTAAACTCAAATCCGCGCTTGGGATCTACTTTAGTTACCTGAAATCTTAAATCCAACACCATGCCGGCAAACTTTTCTTGAGTGGTAAAAATCGAGCCTTTAGTCATTAAATCCCCCTCCTCTACCTTAACTCCTAAGTGAGATTCAAAACTGTATTGATCAGGCTTATGACTAATATATTTAAACCAATCAATCAGCTGCTGTTTAGAAACGTTAATGAGTCGAGTGGCCTGGATTTTCATAAAACGAAACAGCCCTCTTTGCCCCTCTAATGCGGATTTTTCTAAATAAAACAAATAAATAAACAGGCCATAAAATGACAAAATAATCCAGCATTCAAAAGCCCAGAGGCGGCGTGCAGCCATTTCGGTCTTTCTTGGGGTGGTAATAAAAAAATAGAAAGCGTACAAAAAACCTAAAATATAGTTAATGTTAATAAAAATCTTAAAATTACGTTTAATCACATCCGGCTTAAGCTTGCGGATTTTTAAATTGGGGCGTAGATCAGATAAAGGCATGTTGCCAAGTTGTGCTAATTAATTGATGATTTTTAGTTTGCCTGCAGGTTCGAGGCGTATAATTAAAATAATTAAAATTATGTTTTTGTTAACTCAAACGTATTTTATACCATTCAGCTATAAGCCAAGCTTTGTTTAAATTCATCCAAATGCTTCAAAACCGTACCCACCCCTCTAATTACGGCTAAATCTGGCTCCTCTACCATAGAAACAGGAATGTCTAAACGTCTGATGAAATAATCCTCTAATCCGGCCAGTTGAGCCAAGCCCCCTGATAATAACAGACCCTTATCCACCACATCGATAGTAAGATCCGGCGGAACCGAAGTCAACAACTCCTTGAGTAAGGATAGATAAATTTGGCCATAGGGCTCTAAGACCTGTCGGACTTCCTGAGCATGAACTTCAATTTCTGTCAAACTCTTTCCCTGGAGTTTAACTCCACTAACACCTAACTTATAGTGGGCTTCCTCTGATAAATTACCCAGCCGGCGTTTGACTTTTTCTGCAATATTAGTGCTAATTTTTAGGTTTTTCTCTTGTCGAAACCAATAAATTAATTCCTGAGACATATCCGAACCCGCTTGATGCGAGGTAAAAGTACGAACTGTTTTTCCCAAAGACAAAGCTGCTGCCTCTACCACGCTTTCCCCAAGCTGCAGCACAAAAGAACCCGAGGCATCGGCAATTGGCACTCCGGCTCCGATCATAGCTGCCAGGGGCTGCTCAATTAAAAGCACTTCACTAGCACCTAAATTTGTCAAAATCTTCACCAGCACGTCTTTAACCACCGGGGTGGTATGGCTGGGAATTACCAAAAGCATAACTGGGCTGAAAAAATAAACCTCTTGACTGAGACGATTGAGCAAAACTTTTAGCAAAGCTTGGACCAAGTCATCATCTTCTATTTTGGGATACTTAATAGGCGAAAATACCTGCACAGTTTTATCAACTCGCCCCAGCATATCTTTTGCCTCCTGCCCTACTGCTAAAACCCGCTGGTCACGCTGATCTACTGCGATTAGACTCGGTTCATTCACGATCAAGCCCTGACCATTGACCCAAATTCTGGTTCTGCTAGAACCTAAATCTATCCCAATGCGGCGGTTAAAACTTTCAAAAAATTTCATAAATATTGCTGCTCTAATTATTTAAATAGCCTCAATAAGCTATCTCTATGTCATCCCTTAACTAATATGCTACAATTCTAGCATGAAGTTAAGACAAAATTTAATTAAACTCTGGAATAGGGTTTGGAATTTAACCAAACGCTTTATTCGCTTTATCAATAAAAAAGTTGAGCCCAGACTTTTTTTTACAGCCCTATCTATCGCGGTTATTATTGGCGGTTCTTATCTTGCTATTAAATATGCTCAGGGTAATTATCGCGTTACAAAAAACGGTATTTTGCCCGAATCAGGCTTGTTAAGTGCCAATTCTTTCCCTACGGGGGCTCAAGTTTTTGTTGATGATGAATTAGTGACTGCAACTGACGACACTATATATTTGAAGCCCGGCATTTACACAGTTAAATTAGTCAAAGACGGCTATTCCCCTTGGCAAAAAGAGGTTGAGATCAAAAAAGAACTAGTGAGTCAAACTAATGCTCGCTTGTTTCCTGCAGCGCCCTCTTTAACTCCTTTGACTTTTACTGGCGCAGAGAACGTTCTGCCTTCTCCCGACGGCCGCAAGCTGGTCTTTTACACTGCATCAGCCAGTGCTAGCACTAAAAACGGGCTTTATGTTTTAGACTTGGGTGATAACCTCATCCCTTTTCAAAAAACCTCTAGACAGATTGCTGAAGACGTGCCTGCTTATAACTTAAATGAAGCAAATTTCATTTGGTCGCCCGACAGTAATGAGCTAATAGTCATGACCTCTTTAAAACAAGTTTTGCTTGACGTCAGCCAAAAAAATAATTTACTAAGTTTACCGGATATTACCTTTAGGCGCGGGCAAATTTTGTCTGAATGGGAGGAAGACATGTATCTACGTGAGCGCCAGTATTTAGCTAAGTTTCCTGAAGAGGTTTTGCAAATAGCCACTCAGTCAGCTAAAAACGCTTATCTCTCACCGGATAAAGAAAAACTGTTATACACGGCTACGGCCAGCGCCACTCTTTCAGATAACCTAATTCCACCGGTGCCAGCGGCTAACAACCAACCAGAACAACGGCGCTTAGAACCAGGCAAGATTTATGTTTACGACCGCGAAGAAGACAAAAATTTTGAAATCGCCTCAGAAAAAGGCAGTGAATCATTGTTTGCTAAAAGCTTGTTGGCCGATGATCTTGACCAGAATAAACCAGTCACTCTTAAGGCTTCCCCCAGCGCTTTTACTAAACTACAGGCTAGCAGCTCTAGCGAAACAGCTTACAAATTTAATGTTTACCACACCTCATTGTTTATTAACACTTTACAGTGGTTTTCCGACTCACAGCACTTGATGTTTGCTGACGATGGCCGAGTGCAAATTATTAGTTATGACGGAACTAACAATACTACTATTTACTCCGGGCCATTTGCTGAGCAGTTTATTTACCCCTGGCCCGACGGCAGCCGCATAGTAATTTTAACTTCATTTAGCCCTGATTCTCCCAATAACTTGTATACAATTGAGTTAAAATAAGAGAGAAAGCGAGGCGCAGCTTGACGAACGCAACTCAGTCCCGCAGGGACTGCGTGAAGTGAGCAAGCTGACCGAGCCCTATTAATTAACAACAATTCACTGAAAGCGAGGCGCAGCTTGACGAACGCAACTCAGTCCCGCAGGGACTGCGTGAAGTGAGCAAGCTGACCGAGCCC
>CAZSQY010000012.1:0-19775 GCA_964609285.1 uncultured Pseudomonadales bacterium | reverse complement strand
TAGAGGTAAACGTTATGCAACGCTCGATAGGACAGCTCATATTAATTCCGCGATTTATCTAGATGATAGAGGTGATCAAATTCTGACAACTTTTTTTCATAAAGGTGAGTTGATTTTAATAAATCGTAAGACAGGTAAACCCCAAGTATTGTGGAGCGGTTTAGATCACCCTCACGCAATTCATAAAGGTATAGATGGGACATTTATCTTTTCAGAAACTGGTAAAAATAAAATTCATGTTCTAGATCGTAACTTAAAACCCTTGAAAAGCTTTGATAATTCTCATAGCTGTGAATGGATTCAGGATTCAGTATTTACTCCTGATGGAAGAATTCTTATTGGAGATGCTAATAGAGCCCGCATACTGGAGGTGACTTATCCAGATTTTGTTTTAGTGGATGAATATAGCTATGACCATAATTGGAAACTGTTTAAGGTTGGTTGGGATTCAGAAGAAGATGTTGGAACATTTCTTAAATCAAAATAAATATCCCTTTTTCTATATTCTTTAGAATATAAAAGAGGAGCTTCGCAACACCCCAAATGTAAGCTAAAATAGCGGTGCTACCAGATGTGGTGAGAATCCCACCACCTCCGCATTACTTTAGAAATTAAATTAAAATTAATTTCTAAAGTAATATGAATTTAAAGTTGGACGAGAAGTCAAGCAAGCGCAGAGTATCAATCATGAACAAGATATTATGCGCCTGCTTATGCTGGGAGCGAGGTGAGAACCGAGCGAGCAGTAAACCTGCCTGCCGGCAGGCAGGTCCTGCCGTCGAGTTGGCACAGCCAACCCGAGTAATGCTGGGAACATTACGTAGTAATGTGAGCAGTGCACCACCTCCGCATATAAAAATATATGGATTTATCCATATATTTTTATATTTGTGTAAAGATGTGTGGGACGAGAATGTTCAACCAAGCGAACAGTACTGATTCATAATTGTTTAAAAAGCACTCTTTCTCAATGCTATAATCTTTAAATATGTCTAAGTTGTCAGTTTTGATTGCTGTTTATAATGAAGATGCTTATGTTCAATGCTGTTTAGAAAAAATAGCTAATGAAAAGTTAAAAAATTGGGATAAAGAAATTATTGTGGTAAATGATGGTTCCACTGACAACACATTAAAACTTTTGCAAAAATTTAATCAAGAGGTCCACCCCCTTAGAATTATTAACTTAGCACAAAATCAAGGCAAAGGATTTGCTATTAAAAAAGCAGCTGCAGCAGCTACTGGTGATGTCTTGCTTATTCAGGATGGAGATTTAGAATACGACCCCGGTGACTATCAGGCTATTTTGCAAAAATATCAAAATAAAAATATAGAAGTTGTTTATGGCTCCAGGGTGTTGGGTGAAAAGTATTATCCTAATCAAACGAGTAATATTTTGTTTTACTTAGGCGGCCGAACTTTATCGCTCTTAATGAATATACTTTTTAAATCTCAATTAACAGATCAACCCACTTGTTATAAATCATGGAGATCTAAATGGACTCATGACTTAATCAATAACTGCCCAGGAGATGGTTTTGAGTTCGAGGTTGAGTTAACAGCCTTTTTTGCTCAACACAATATAAAAATTGAAGAAGTCCCAATTCATTATTATCCGCGCACTGTTAGTTTAGGTAAAAAAATTGGGTTTAAAGATTTTTTATTATCTGCTGCCACTGCTTTTCGTTATTATTTTTCTTAACCAGGCGTTGAGTTTTTGCCAATCAACCAATTGTTTATAAGCCAAAAAAGC
Source organism: uncultured Pseudomonadales bacterium (assembly GCA_964609285.1). Classification (GTDB taxonomy): domain Bacteria; phylum Patescibacteriota; class Microgenomatia; order UBA1400; family PJMF01; genus CAZSQY01. Next base: position 18,025 of record CAZSQY010000012.1, on the reverse strand, counting down.
GGCCGCTACGCTAATGAACTGAGCTCGATAGGTAAACCAAACATGTAAGTAAGAATGGTTGGCAGTGACTAAATACCAAGCATAAGGAATCAAAGCTACTAAAATCCAGTAACCTAATTTTTTAACCTGAATCTTTTTTCTGCGAAAAATCACTAAAACAATGATTAAGACAAGTGTCGCGGCTAACCAGATAATTTTACTCATTTTTTCATATCCAATCATTTGATTAACATTTAGTATTATGGCTTTAATTTGACTAAAGTTTTGATCAACTGGATTAACTGTTCTGTTAAAAACATGGCCCAGGGCATCGCGAATAGCTCCGGTTTTCAAAAAAAGTTCAACCAGCAGCCATTTACTTACCCAAAAAACTGCATACCCTAGACCCCAAAAAAAGCTATTATTTAAAACTTTTAAAATATTTTCTTCTTCGTGAGTACTAATGATTAAAAAACCAAGCGTTACCAAAGGGGCTGTTAATAGATCGAAAAATGAAGTTAGCATACCAATAATAAAAAAGATAAGCGGTATTTTTTGGTTTTTTTCTTGAATAATTAGACTGATGATTGAACCAATAATGCCAATTAAAAAGACTTGAGAAAATTGCAGTGATTGGTTGAGATAGAAAAAATCTACTGCCAAGGCAGCTAATAATATAGCCGCAACATTGCAATATTTATGACGTTTAAGCAGTAAATACAGCAAACAGGCAAACGATCCGTATAAAATTAACCCTAGAAGCAGTCTGATTTTTTGATAACTAATAATAGCTAGTAATGGCTTAAGGAAAATTAAGTAGCCGTGCCAATATCTTTCATAACTAGTCTTACTGCTATTTTTTGTTTGATCGTAAGCAGCACGTAGACCTTGGATTTGATCCATTTTGTTGTTCTGAGCCATATATCTTTGATTAAGCAGCATTGGTTTTAGATCTGTGCCTTGTGCTGTGTAAGCTGTGTTTAACATTAGGGCATCTGTAAAATTGTCTAGTACAATTTTTCTTGGATAAAAACCATAGGTGGGATAAGTACCCTCAGATTCTAAAGTTTGTAGAGTAGCAGCAATATTTTTATTAAAAGTTTGTTTAGCGCTCAAGTTAATTGAATAGATGAGCCACAAAGATAAAATTGCTAAGCCTAGCATTGCTAGGTAAGATAAGAATAGATGCGTGAGTATTTTTTTCATGGATGCTGGTATAGAGCTGATACTTCTGTAAATAGTTTATAAAAGTTAACCAAAAATTGCATTAACCAGTCTGGTTTTTGAATTTATAGTAGCGTAAAGCGATTCGAGCAGAGCAAATTACCTTCTTGAATATATATTCATTAAGCGCTTTAATATTAATGTTTAATATTAAACATTAGCTTTTTTGTTTATAATAAAGGGTCCAAACATATGAAAGTCTTAAAATTTGGCGCTATTTGGTGCAGTTCTTGCTTAATTATGAAACCGCGGTGGGCTGAACTTGAAAAAGAATACGATTGGTTAGAAACAGAATACTATGATGCAGATGAAAGACAAGATTTAATTGATCAATACGACATCTCCAGCATTCCTTGTTTTATCTTTTTAGATAAGGATGGTCAAGAGATTGAGCGCTTAAACGGAGAGATCAGCAAGGAAGAACTAGTTAAAACAATCACTCAATTAAAAGATAAATAAATTTTTTATGAAGAAAGTTACTCAAACTTTAGTATCAATATTTTTGCTGGCCTGCATGTTTGCCAGTTTTATAACCCAGCCCGTAAACATTTTAGCTCAAAATTCTGAGTTAAATTCTAATCCTAGTGAAGCTGCGGCTGAAGAAGAAGTTCGGCCAATGGCGCATTTATATTTGTTTTATGGAGAAGGCTGCCCACATTGTGGCAAAGAGGAAGAGTTTTTAAAAACGCTTAAAGCGGAGTATGGTGACAAAATCCAGATTACCACTTTTGAAGTCTATTATTCTCCGGCCAATGCTCGTTTAATGGAAACTATTGGCAACGAGCTGGGCCTAAGCGTTTCAGGCGTGCCATTATTGTTTATTGAAGATACTCCAATTGTTGGTTTTGGTGCTGCCGAGACCACTGGATCCAAAATTAGAGAAGTGATAGAAGACTGCTTGGATACTGCTTGTGAGAGTCGAGTGGATGAAATTGTTGAGGAATCAGGTCTGTCTGGCAAGGAACTCAAGGCCCCTGAAGTCAAGGGAGTAAAAGAAGATAAAGAGCCTGGAAATTCTCGCCAAGCAGCGATTCAAGGACTGGCTGATCAAGATTTTAATTTAAAGGTTCCGTTTTTAGGTCAAGTTAATTTGCAGAATTTATCTTTGCCAGTCTTAACTTTACTCTTAGGAGCGATGGACGGTTTTAACCCCTGTGCGATGTGGATTTTGATTTTCTTGATTACCATGCTGATTAATATGGAGGATCGGCGTCGTTTGTTTTTGCTAGGTTTTACTTTTATTTTTGTGTCAGCTTTAGTTTATTTTGCATTCTTAGCTGCTTGGTTTAATTTGTTCCAGTTTATTGGCCTGGTGTATTGGGTGCGGCTGCTAGTTGGTTTAGTGGCTATTGGCAGCGGTATTTATCACCTCAAGAATTATTATGAAAAAGAGACCGGCTGCAAAGTGACTAATTCAGAACAGCGTTCTAAATTAATGCAAAAAATGAAAAACGTGATCCAGCGCCAAAATTTATGGCTGGCTTTAATGGGTATTAGCGCCCTGGCAGTTTCAGTTAATTTAATTGAGTTGGTCTGTTCTGCCGGTCTGCCCGCGATTTACACTAACATTTTGTCTTTAGCTGATCTGAGCACAGTTCAATATTATGCTTATTTAGCTTTATATACCCTTATTTTTATGCTGGATGATTTGTTTGTTTTTACTATAGCAATCAAGACATTTGAAGTGACTGGTATCACCAGCAAGTACACCAAAATGTCAAATCTAGTTGGCGGTATTTTGATTCTAATTTTGGGTATTTTGTTGTTGTTTAGGCCGCAGGCTTTGATGTTTGGATAAAGCTGTAATTCTGACTGTTGGATTGAGTATCTCAATAATTCCCTTTAAGATATAGTTATGCCACGCTGGCTTCGCTATTTACTACTACTTTTACTCGGCATGGGCCTAGGTGTGGTTTATCTGTGGGTTAAAACCGGGTTAAGTGATCAGGGCAGTTTAGGATCCGGTGATTGGGTAGTGGAGGAATCACTGCATCCAACACCAAGTCCCGAGCCCTCTACTCTTAAGATTATTTTTACCGGTGACATGATGTTTAACCGCAACATTCGGCTGGCAGCAGAAGAGAAAGCGCTGGAGGCTAATCCTGAAGCAAGCCGGGCAGCGGCTTTAAGCAAAGTTGATTACAATTTTGTGCTGGGAGACAAGCTGCAGAAGTTGCTGGGTGAGCAGGATCTAGTAGTAGTTAACTTGGAAGGTCCAATTACTGATAACCCTTCTTTAAGTGCCAACACTGTGCCCGGTAGCACTAACAACTACTTTTTTACTTTTGATCCGGCTGTGGTCGAGGTGCTGACCGCCAATAATATGTGGGTGGTTAATTTGGGAAACAATCATATTTTAAATTTCGATTTAGATGGCTTAGAGCAAACAGACAGTTATTTACAAGCTGCTGGGGTTGAGTGGTTTGGTTGGGTGGGTCCGGAAAATTTATATGCTGACTGGAACCGATCGAGCACTATCTGGGAGCAGCATGGCTTTAAGCTGGGTTTGGTTAACTACAACCAGTTTGGCAGCCAGCCGTTGGAAACGGCTGTGGCTGAGGTAGAGCGTTTGGGTGATGAAGTTGACTGGTTGATGGTTTATCCGCACTGGGGTTTGGAATATCAAACAGAAGCTAATGCAGTCATTCAGCAGCAGGCGCATCAGTTTATTGAAGCTGGGGCTGACACGGTGATTGGTGCTCATCCGCATGTAGTGCAGCAGGTGGAAGAATATCAGGGCAAGAAAATTTATTACTCGCTGGGTAATTTTGTGTTTGATCAATATTTTCAACCTGAGGTCAAGCAAGGAATGCTGGTGCAGTTAGAGTTTGATTTGAGTGAGTTGGAAGCTGAGAGTGCTCTGGGGGCAGAGTTGGTTGAAAATGAAAACCTAGAGCTAGAGCCGATTTATTCTGAGTTTTATGTAGAGATGCTAGAGACCGGTCAAACTCGCTTAACTGCTTCGCCAGCGGCGCAGCCAGCCGAGTAAACTTCCCGTCATAACCGATACATCTGCTGCTAGCTGCAATACTGGCAGCCAATACCAGCCTTGAGGAGCATAGCGAACATTTTTACTAATGGCCCATGCAAAGTAAAAAAGCAGCAGCGCAGTGTAAGTAAGGATAATTTTGCCTAAACTCGCCTGATAAACAAAAATTAAATAAAGCAAAAAGAGTAAAGCCAAGCTGTAGCGGGCAAATAACAATTTAACTCTGGCTCGAATAATGCCAGCGTATGTGTCTCCTTGAGCAAACTTAAAGATCATTTTAGCAAACTCTAGGAAAGTTTGGCGCGGCAGCCAGCCTACCAGAGCATTGCGGGCAAAAGTAATTTTAAAATTTTGCTGGCGGGCTTGATGAAAAAACACAAAGTCTTCGTTAAGTGATAAATTTTCGTTAAAGCCGCCCAGTTTTTCCCAGGCTGATTTTGTAAGCAATACCGAACGAGTGGTGGGCATAAATTTATTGGGATTGATGCGCCCCGGCATCTCAAGAGTATAGCTGACTACTGCTTGTTCAAATGCAGTTTTTGGCAGGCCATAAAAATAACCGCCTACGATATCAGGTTTAGTTTTTTGATAAGTTTTAAGTAGGTTTTCCAGCCAGGTGGGTTGAGGAATGCAACCTGCATCGGTAATAGCGATTAAGTTGTGTTTGGCTTGAGCAATCCCCCAGTTGCGCGCCCGAGAGCGGTTGGCTTGTTTTAGCTGCTTAACCTGCAGTTTAAACGGTTTAGACTTAGGCTGCTGTTTGGCTTGCCAGTTTTGAATTTGTTGCAATGTATCGTCAGTGGAGCCGCCATCCACAACTATTATTTCTTGGGGTAAAACAGTTTGACGGGCTAGAGCCTGCAATAGGGATTGAATGGTGTGAGCTTCGTTTAAAACAGAGACGACTAGAGAGATGGGAGCAGCAGCTGGCATAAATTGCATTATACTGCCAAAGGCTAGACTTTTTTACTGATCCAAGGTAAAACGACCACCATAGCTATGATGAGAACAGCAATGAAAAATAAGTAAGATAAAGTTTGTTCACTCATTTTTAGATTTTTTTGACATGTATCTTTTTAAATATTCTAAGCCCAGGTAAAAGAAAAATAAACCGCTAGAAATTCCAACTAAAGTTGTAACAGCTTTGTTTATGGGTTTATCCCATTTTTCAAATAAAAGATATGCTAAAGTACCGATGATGAGATTTTTATTTAAATCAAACAGTAGTTGGCTAATTTGTTTTAGTTTAGCCTTCTCAAACTGAGAGATTTGGTTTGGCTGAATCGTTTTTGGCATCATTTTAAGTTTATTCCATTAAACTGACACAGAACTGATGTGTGAGATTTTTTCCAACTCAAAACGATTCTAATTAATAGCCAGTAGTCGGCTACAGGCTATTAATTAGAACGGGGTTCCAAGGGGATTCCCCTTGGTGTGACAATCAACAATTGTCACAGGGGAGCCTGCCTGCCGGCAGGCAGGCAGGCTTTGATCTTGCAAAGCAAGACAAAACGCTGAGGGGCTTGCCCCTCAGAAATGAGCACAAATATATTACTAATTTGCGAATTTATTTAAATGCTAAAATTAGCCTATGGCTAAAAATAATCGCCTCACTGGTAAGAGGTTGCTCATCTTCACCCCGTATTTCCACCCGCATTTGGGCGGGGTAGAAAAGCATGTTTTGAAAACGGCCGGGTGGCTGCAGCGGACGGGTTGGCAGGTGAAGATTATTACGCGCCAACACCAGGCTGGTTTGCCTACTAAAGAGCAGGTACAAAATTTACCAGTCCGTCGTTTTAGCTTCCCTGAAATTAAGGTGTTGGGTTTGCTGATAATCTGGTGGCGAATTTTAAGCCGTTATTGGCGGTTAATCCGTCAGTCGGATGTAATTCATGTGCATGATGTCATGATCTGGCTGCTGCCGCTGCGGGTGTTATTTCCGCGCAAACAAATTGTTTTAACTATGCACGGCTGGGAAGGCGTCTATCCTATTCCTAGAAAAAATATTTGGATAAAGCGCTTGAGCGCTGCCCTGGCGAACAAAGTTATCTGCGTGGGTGAGTATATTTCCAAGTATTATGGGGTGAAATGTGATCAAGTAATTTACGGCGGAGTTGATCAAGACTCGATTTTGAGTGAGGCCAAGCTTAAGCGCAAATGGCAGTTAAAACCGGGTGAGAAGTTAAAAATAGTCTATCTGGGCCGGCTGGCTGAAGATACAGGCTTAAAGTTGCTGCTGGAGGCTTGGGAGCAGTTGCCAGAACAGATAAGAAGTCGATATGAGTTGGTGTTTGTCGGTGATGGCGAGTTAAGGCAAGAGTGTGAATGGGCAGGCCAGGTATTAGGTTGGCTGCATGAAGAACAGGTTCAAAGCGAACTGCGGTCAGCTCATATCTGTTTTGCCAGCGGGTATTTGTCCGCGCTGGAGGGGTTGGCGGCAGGGTGTAAGGTGCTGGTAGGGGCACAGCACCAGCTGCGTGTAGATTATTGGGAGTTAAGTAAGCTAAAACAACACATTATGGTCGTAAAAAATATAGAAGAATCGCTTAAATTGTTAACTGATAGTAAAAAAGTTACTGAGCAGCTAGCTATAGATTTCGCCTGGATTCAAAATTTTTCTTGGCAGAAATTGACAAAATATTTAATTAGCCTATGTTATCAGTAAATTAAAAAAGTTCAAATCTATTAAAAATATTGACGTCCTATATAATACATACTATAATGCAGTGTTAATATATAAATTATTATCAAAATATGTCAAGAAAAGAAAACCTATCAAGAAGAAATTTTTTAAAAATGGTAGCATTGGCTACTACCGGTGCTGCTTTGGGTGGATGTGGTGACAAAGAACAGAACGAAACTCCTCAAGGAGAAGTAGAAACACCTCCTAGCTTGGATGATTCAGAAGTTGAGGAAGTATTAAGACAGTTGCAGACATCAAATGAAAGAATAGAAGCAGAGATTGCTGAGCTGAGAGAAAGTTTGGATAAAAAAAAGGAAGCGGCTGAGGAAATTATGGAAGAGGAAGGTGAAGGTGATACAGAAATTGTTAATGAAGAGGAAGAGTCAGGCCCACAACAAGAAAGTGAAGAAGAAACTGATCAAGAAAAGAAAATTTTTGAAGAGGGCCTAATTAAAATTACAGGAGCTCCAGACGAATCTTTTCCGGTTCGTTGGGGAAATGGTGTGGTACAGTCAGAAAATACAACTGAAATTGAGGATAGCTGGGCTTGGATAATTGCTGATCCAGGAGTATATGGTTTTGACCACCATGCTCCGGAGCATGATAATCCAAGTGCTGTTTGGCATGGCGGAGCAAATGTTGATAATTTAATGGAAAATGAGACAGGTACATATTTAGTGCCAGAAGGTGGCTATATTAAAATGACTTTACCCCAGGCTATTATTGAGGGTGGAGATATGAACTTTGAGATTGAAGATAGAGCTGATACTGCAGTCATTTTTTTAGCCCGAGGTTTGTACAAAGAGGAAAACCAAGACCGCCATCTTCCACTAAAGATTAATACAGAGCATCCAGGCAGAGTAAAGGTTATGCGTTATCCTGTTCCTGCTGAAGCAGGTGGCTTTTTCTCCGAAGAACATCTAATGGAAGATATCATATCATCTCATGAGATTGATAATCGTGGAGAAGGAGGGGCTCAGGTTACTTATGTTGTTTTAACAGATTATAATCATGGAACGGTTGGTCTTTATCGACATGAGCGTGATGCTAAAGTAGAATTAATTTACACTAATGCAGTAAAACCAGACCAGGAAGAAATAAACGAATAGAATATTTAATTTAGATTGAAATGTTTTAAAACAGCACGCTAGATGCGTGCTGTTTTTTTACCCAGCCCAGTAAAACTGGCTATAGCGGACGAACAGTATCAGCTGCAGCCCCATCAACACTCCCAGCAGCAGCCGATTTACCCATTTCTTATCCCATTTATTCAACAGCCAACCACCATACATAAATATAGGGAAAATAACCGCCGTAAACCTGGTAGCAGAATCTAGGGTGCCGGTAAACAGGGTCGGCATAATCAATAACAAAGAATAAATCCCCAAGGGCAGCAGTGCCCCCAGTTTATGCAGCATTAAACCAATACTGCTGGCGATTACTGCTAAGATAGATACTTGGTCAATCTCTGTTACCAACGGCCAATACGCAGCTGGTGACAGAAAAGATCTTAAGGGATTGCTGGTTCGTCTGCCCCAGGCAGACTGAACTTTAACTGCTGCCAGAAAATCACCAGTTAGGTAGTACAGGTATGAAAAGAATAATAGTATGCCTAATGGGACTAGTCCAAACCATAAAACAGATCCTTTTAAGTTTTTTAACTTCCAATCAATTGAATCGAGATATTCCCATAACAGCGGTAGTGCAATCATGATCCCCACCACCCGTGTGGCGCCAGTGACGGCAGCCGCCAAACTAGCCCAACCCCATCGGCGTTTTTTAGCTAAATAAAAACTCAATAACGAGAAAAACAAAAAACTCGATTCAGTATAAAAGCTGGACAAAAAGAAACTAGCGGGAAAGACTAATAACAGCCATACCGCCAACTGCGCTATTTGCGTGCTTTTTTCTGTTGGCTTAAATACCAGCAGTGTTAATTTATAGAGCAAAAACAAAGCTCCCAGCAGCATGACATTCGATAGAATTATCCCCACCGCTATCATTAGACTGTTAGTCATCATTTCTGGTGGGAAGGGGGCCAGCAACAGCTTGACTAACAAGGGATAAACCGGGAAGAAAGCCAAGTTACTGGTGGTATAAACATCTTCTACCATCCGATAGCCTTCATTAATAATTGTTGAGTACCAGCCCGCATCCCAGCGAAACCACATGTCTAGTAATCGATAGGGAGTAAAAATCCAACCGCGAGCTATAGCTGCAGGATCCGGGTTATAACTTAAAGGGAGGAATAGGGGTGCGAGATAACCGGTTAACACCAGCAAGCCTCGTGTAAGAGCAAAGGGCAGCAAGATAGACTTTAACCACCAGTATTTTCTTAGCAATGAGGCGTTAGGAGACCGGCTGTTAGAAGGTTGGCCATTGTGCCCAGCTGTTAATCCAAACATAAATTTTATTTTACCAGATAGAAATAATGGCAACCATGGCCAACATATGATAAACTTGGGCATAGCTGTCCCATCATGCAGAATTTGCGTAATTTTTTCTCCAATCTACGTTATCATTTACCACTGTTGTTGGTAGTTTTTATTGCTTTAGCCGTGGCGTTTACCAACATAGATTTTTCTGCTTATTATTCAGGCTGGGACAACATCCACGCCGAGTTTAATCTATCCCGCTATTTTAACCAAGTCTTTTTCGGAGCCTGGTCAGAGCATCAAGGTCTAGGAGCACCATCCAGCCAAGCTCAGCTTTCTGAAATTACGCGTCTGCCGATTTTGTTTGTTTTAAAGCTTCTGCTCCCTGATCACTTAGTCCGCTGGGTGTTTATCTTTGGCATGTATCTAGTCGGCGGCATTGGTGCCTACTTGTATTTAAGCCGCATTTGGCTGGGCCAGAAGTCTGGTCAGTTTAAAGACTGGATTGCCGGCTTGGGCGCAGTTTTTTATTTGCTTAATCTTTTAACACTGCAACAGTTTTATATTAGTTTTGAAATGTTCATGGTGCAGTTTGCTCTGCTGCCATTCTTGTTTTTTAGTTTGCACCGCTTAAATCAAGATTGGAGCGTGAAAAATTTGCTGTACTTTATCTTAATTCAGCTCTTAATTGCTCCCAGCGGTCACACCCCAACTGTTTTTTATCTGGGCGTGATTTTCTCTTTAATCTATGCTTTCTTTTTGGCTCTTAAAAAAGGTTTTTTCAAGGCTGTATTTTTTAGTTTTTTGATTGGTTTGCTCACATTTGCCAGCAATGCCTACTGGATTTTGCCCAATGTTTATTACAGTTTGCACAATGCTCATTATGTCCAAGAAAGCCGGGACAATGCTTTGTTTGCCACCGAGTCTTTATGGAGTGTTCGTGAAGCTGGAACTCTGCCTAACTGTTTACACAATACCCATTATCTATTTAACTGGAAGGATTACTCGTTTGCTGACAACCAGTTTGAGTTTATTTTTAATGAATGGCTGCCACATTTAAATTTACCCGTGACTGAAATGATTTTAACCGTTGTAGGGCTGGCCACAGTTTTTGGCTTAGCTGTTACTGTTTTTAGAAAAGACAAAGGGCATAAGCGCTGGGCAGTGATAGCTTTTTACTTAATGGCTGCCTCGCTCATCTGGATTGATATTTTTCCTAGCCAGCCTATAATTGACTGGCTTTATCAGTTTGGCCCATTTAGAGAGGCTTTCCGCAACCCTTTTACTAAACTGTCGATTCTCTACTCGTTTACATTGCTCTTATTTCTAGTCAGTTTTTTGGAGTGGGCTGTTCAGTATTTGCGCCGCAAAACCGCTTTCTTTTTTACTGGCAAACCACCAGTCAAGGTGCTGTTAGGTTTTAGTTTTGCAGTTTTAATTTACATCAGCTTGCCTGCTTTCAGAGGTCATTTTATTAGTGAACGGTTGAGCGTGAAATATCCTGATCAGTATTGGGAGCTGTTTGATTATATGAAAACTCGAGACAAAGATTTGCGAGTGTTGCAGCTGCCTCAGTTTGGTCATGCTGCCTGGGCCTATCATGACTGGGGTTTTATCGAGCCAGGCAATGGCTATCAAGGCATGGACTTTACCTTTTTTGGCTTACCGCAGGCAATGATGAACCGCGACTCTGATCGCTGGGTAGAGACGTCTGACTTCTTTTATTATCAACTTAAATATGCTTTAGACCGCCAGGATCCGCAACAGTTCCGCAATATTTTAGATAAATACAATGTAGATTTAGTCTTAATTGATGAGACTAAGATCAGCACCTCGCGCCGAGACTACAGTTATCAACGTGACCATGAACTGGTAAAAACAGCCGGTCTGGAATTAGTCTGGTCTAAGGACTTTTTGCATGTTTATGAAAAACATGGTGAAAATTTGAGTTCTTCACTTTATATTCCAGAAAAAGTAAGTTATGTGGAGGCGACTCACATCGGCCGCCTGCACCGCGACTTTATCTATCGGGATTTAGGGGATTATATTTTAGTTGATGAGCAGCAAGCGGCTTTCGTTTACCCCTTTATGGATTTAATGACGCCCCAATTGCATGAGGTTGACTTTGAAAATAATTATGTATATCTGACGCGAGATTTTACTTTGGGTGATTATCAGTTGAGTTTGCCCGGCAAGAAGCAAGTTTACTATCAAACTCCGGTCATGCTTCAATATCAGAACCGGCAGGTTAAAGTAATTTTTCCTAACAATCAACTTATTGCGTCGCATCAAACCATTACTTTACCGCAGTTGACTGATTTTTCTTTTGAGTTGGATGAAGAGCATAATTTTGAATCAATTTTGGTTTTCTTTAATGATCAGGGTTTTATCTTAGAGCCCGGAGAAACAGCTCATCCTTTATTAACAGCCGAGATCGGACAGCCGGTAGTGGTGAGTTATGCTGCCAAGCCTGAAGAGTTAAGTTTTACTCGGGAACTCAAGCTGAGCCGGCAAGGACTTGAGATTTTTGAAGCTTTAACTTTAGAGCCTGATTGGTCATTGTGGCGGCAGGATCTAAATATAGTTTTGAGAGACACTGATCGGTTGAGCTTGCGTACAGAATTTCCAATTTTAGAGCTGGATTTGCTGCAGAATCCTTCGGAAAACTGCGGCCAGCCTAAAAGAGGCGAGGTTGAGCGTGAGCTGAGTGGTGATGATGATATTGTTTATCGTGCTGATGACTATGCAGTAAACTGCAATGGTTATAATTTTGATTTTGTCTCGTCTTCTTATCCATCGGTTTTAAGAATTGTGGGCAGAGGCAGCCAGGGGCGAGCTACTAAGTTTTTTGTGCACTATACCACTCGAGACATAGTCTTAGAGGACTTTATAATGCCGGAAGATGAGTTTGATGTTTATTTAAATTTACATCCGGTCACCAATGATCCGCGCTCTCAATTTGTCTTGAATTGGGAAACTCGTTCCTTCGGCCAGCTTAGTGAAAATATTTTAAATAAAATTGAGTTAGCTCCGCTGCCCTTAAATGAAATGGCTCAAATTACTTTAACTGATTTAGCCGGTTTTGAGCCGGCTGTTAATCCTGTTGAGATTGAGCTGGAGCGTTCACCATTTAACTTTGTTCATTTGGTGAGATATTCTTGTCCTCAAGAGAATTGCTACATTGGTTTGGATCAGACTTATGATGATCTCTGGCTGGGTTTGCACATTGAGCAGCGCCGACTAGTGCCGCACCTGCGCTTAAACAACTGGGCTAATTTATGGCAAGTCTCAGACGAAGGACATCTGTTAATTTGGTATTTGCCTGAGTTTGTTTCATTGGCTTGCATAGGTGTATTAAGTTTAGGTGTAATGGTTTTGTTGATCAAGAAAAGCAAAACTTCTTAAGTCTTTTATTCTGATTTATAGCCCGTCAGCTCCCTGTCAGTTTTGTTTGTTTAACTAAAAACAATATTAATTGTTTTTAGTTTTATGTCTATTATTCATCATCTTTATGAGTTAATAATAACTATTGCCAACTTTTTAAGCTCCAGTTTTAATCTTTGGCTGTGGTTGATTCCTCGTTTATTAATAATTTATTTAGATTGTTTGGGCATGCTGGCTGGCGCTAGTTTTCTGCCACTAACCCTGCCTCAGCCCCTGCTTTGGGCTTCTCAAGTTTATGCCGCTTCACCCACCCCAACCGCTGCACCAACCCCCACCCCCGCCGAGTTCCAACCAACCCGAGCCAATCTCCTCTTTGCCGACGACTTTGAACATGGCCTTGACCAATGGCAGCTAGCCCGCGGCCAGTGGAATGATTGGCACCTTACCAGCGACGGCTGGCTGCAGGCAGATCTTAACAAAAATTATCTGCGAACCGAATTAGTGCCCACAGATCAAGCTTGGCAGCCGCAGTGGCTGAATTATCAACTTGAGTTTGATTTTATTCCCTACACCCGGGCAGATAAAAACTGGGCTTGGGGTTACGCCGACATTGACAACTGGTATGAAATTCATTTTTATCGCGGCTTGTTTCATGTGGCTCGGGTTCGTGATGGTCGGGCTCTGTATGATTTCGATGGTGGCTATGGGCTTAAACTTGGTGAGATTTATCATGCCAAAATTGTCTTCAACCAAGGGCGGATTCAGATCTGGATCAATGATGAGCAGATTTTAGACCACCAAGACTACACGTACGAAAACAATGGCGGCAAGATCGCGCTTAAAGCCACCACCGGCGCAGCTTATCCTACCCAAGTGGCGTATAACAACGTTCGCCTTTACAGCCTGCAGCCGACTTCTCACGTTTATCTGCCCATTACCGATTTTAAGCAGTATCAGCAGCCATGGCGGGATTTGGAGTATGACCATGCTGAGTCATGGCCTAGCCGGGCGGCTTGGCCACAGCAGGATCAAAACCGGACCACCATTTATCACTGGGGTTGTGCTTTAACCAGTTTGGCTTCGATTTTTGATTATTATGAGCTTAAAAATTTGCCGGATGGCACTCCACTCAGCCCGGCCAGTTTAAATGTGTGGCTTAAAAAACAGACTGATGGTTATCTGGGTGAGGGTAGTTTAAATTGGTTGGCTGCAACCCGTTTATCCCGTCTAATTCAAGAACAGCATTCTACTCAGGAGCAGCCTTTGCCTAATTTGGAATATGAGCGCGATTTTACGCCGTCTCAAACAGAGATTCAGACTGCGATTGATGAAAATCGGCCACAGATTATTCAAATTCCGGGCCATTTTTTAACGGCTCATGGCTACACTCAAGAGGAAGATGACCTAATTATTGCGGATCCGGCCTATACTTACACCCGTTTTAGCCAGCATCAGGCGGGCATGGTCTCCAGCATTAATTTTTCACCCAGTCAGACCGACTTGAGTTATTTACTGGCTGTTTATTCACCGTCTTTAAATTTAGATTTTTTACAAGACGATCAAATCATTACTAACAGTTTTTTGGCACAGGATACGCTGGCAGACCAATTTTATGATTATCAGCAAGTGGAAGAGACTGCCCAGGCGGCAGTTCATTCAGCACCTTTAACGCATTATTTGTCCAAGCCTAACTCAGGAGAGTATCAGCTAAAACTGGCTAATTCTAACCAAATATCAGAAACAGACACAACTATTCGGCACCTACAACTATTGGCTTATGATCAGGTTGCTAATTATAAGATGTTTGATTGGTACGTATTGGGGGTTAAAGATGAGGAAGATGAGGATGGCTTATTAGCTGCAGCAGACTTTAGTTTCAATAAGCAAGATGTAGTTCAAGCCCAGTTAGATTTGCAATTTGAGTTTGATTGTAATTGTTTAGCAAATGTAATTAATGCTCAGCCCCAGCTGAATCCGTATTTAAACTTTCGCTTGCAAGAGATATTAAGTTTTGCTCAACAGGCAAGCTCCAATACAGCTCTGCAGCGCTATCAACAGTTGTTGCTAAGGCTGTTGTTTGCTTTTCAAGCAGAATTATCAACGCAGTTTTTGCAAGAATTAAACACCTGTTTTTAGCACCAGGCTGAATAAAAATAAAGATTGATAAGACAAGTAATATTAAACCTTAATTTATGATGAAATTTTAATTAAACTATTAATTACCTATAAAAAAATGTTAACCAAAAACGACAAACACTATATTCATAAAACTATTAAGAAAGAGCTAGATACAGCTATTAAAAAGCAGGATGAACGTTCTAAAAAGAGGGATCTGCAGCTGGATAATAAAATTGAAGATTTGCGAAATGACATGGCTGATGAGTTTTTGCGCAATCGTCAGGAACATGCTGAAATTAGGCAAGAAATAAGAGATTTCAAACAAGAGATGACTGAGTTTAAGCAAAAGACTTTGGCCGGTATTGATCAAATTCTCGGAGAACTTAAGGCCATGCGTGAAAATTATGTTATTTGCAGTTTTCATCGTGAAGAAAACACTGCTGCAGTTGCACAGCTAGATCATCGGGTTGCCAGAGCTGAAACACACTTAGGTTTAAAGGATGTTGAGTGAGACTATCTGGTCCTTCCAGCGTTACCTAACCCCTAAAGAACCACTGAATGCGGTAAAATACCTTCATGACTAACTTTTGGCAGGATCTCAAACAGCAGCTCGACCGAGCCTTGGTGGGCTTGGCCCCGATGGATGGCATCACAGATCAACCTTTTCGGCATATTGTAAAAAAATATGGCCAGCCGGATGTGATTTACACTGAGTTTGTGAATGTTGAGGGTCTGTGCCACAATGCGGAAGTTTTACTGCGGCCTTTGCTTTATGACAATTCTCAGCGCCCAATTGCTGCTCAAATTTATGGCAAAACCCCGGACTCTTTTCGCCAGGCGGCTATTTTGGTTTGCCAGCTAGGGTTTGATGGGATTGATTTAAATATGGGTTGCCCATCTAAAAGTGTGGCCGGTGGTGGAGCTGGAGCAGGTCTAATTAAAAATCCTAAACTAGCTCAAGCTATTATTCGCGCCACTCAACAAGGGGTTCAAGACTGGGTTGATGGCAAAAACTGCACAGACTGCCCCGATTTTTCTGATAGTTTTTGTGAGCTGGTTGAGAAACAGCGTCAAGCTTTAGATCTGGACTCAACTGTTCAATTTGAAAACAGATATACTCTGCCAGTGAGTGTAAAAACTCGTTTGGGTTTTGACCAGCCGGCAATTCAAGACTGGCTGCCGTTTTTGTTAGATGAACAGCCAGCTGCGGTGGCGATTCACGGCCGAACATTAAAACAGGGCTACAGCGGCCTGGCAAATTGGGAGCAGATTGGTCAAGCCGCGCAGCTGGCTAAAGAGCAAAGCCCGGATACTTTAATTCTAGGCAACGGCGATGTGACCAGCTTTGCCCAGGCTCAAGAAAAAGCACAAGCTTACGAAGTGAATGGAGTTTTAATTGGCCGGGCTGCTCAAGGTAATCCGTTTGTCTTTGCTCAAGAAAATTCTTTAGAAGATTTAGATAAACATGAACAAGCTAAAATTTTAGCCAAAGTGGCGCTTGAGCATGCACAGTTCTATGAAGAAACTTTTTGCAGCAATGATGAAGAAGAGTGTTTTTTCCTGCCGATGCGCAAGCACCTGGCTTGGTATGTAAAAGGCATTCCGCATGCAAAAGAGATTCGCAATCGTTTAGTTAGAACCAACAGCAGTCGGGAAGTGAAAAAGATTTTCGAAGAGTTTCAGTTAGTTTAAGCTGAGCCTCTTTTTTGCCAGCCTGTGTAAGTATCGATCGCTTTAGGGTTGTAAAAAACATAGCCTGTTAAATCCTGTCTCTCATCACCCTCGCCTCCTTCTCGATAAATTAAACCGTCAAAGCCTTTGGCCATCATGAAGTCACGAAAGGCGATATCGATTAAACCGTTTTTGGTAAACCAGAATATCCCCTCAACTCCACCCCCATCAACTCGGATTTTGACAGGCTCATTTTTTTCCAGCTGTTCTTTCAGTCTATCAATAAAAGTTGCTTTAATTTCTTCTCTTATATTTTTTTTAACCCATTCAGCCAGATCAGGAAATAAGTCTTCGGTTTTAAGGTATTCTTCAAGATAAGTGAGCCATTCTTTAATAAAGGAGGCAGGGAGAGTGCCATTGATCTTAGGATCTCTTATATCTCTTACATCCAGCATTTTGGCCTGATGAGGTAGAAATTTATAAACAATAGCATCTTCACGACGACCTCTAACTTTAGAGTAATTTTCGGCTTGTGAGTAATTATCTGTAGTATAAAATCCAGCTCCGTAGTCAGTAGTGCCGTCTCCGCCAGTATCCATCATGTCATATTCACCTTTATGATTATAGGCAAATTTTTTGGCAGCGCCGTGATACAGTATTTCAGGCGACTGACTGAATTCAGCCTCACTCATTGCTCTCGGGTCTTCTTTGCCGATAGTTGTTGGACCTTTAATAGAACCTTCTTTTTTACTTTTGGCTTCTTCTAAGGGGATTGATTGAGTTTCCATGTTGCTATTTTAGCATGGTGTTTAGTCTTTCATGCTAGTTATAGTTGGGCTACAATTATGTGCAAGAGATTGATTTAGTTTTATTTTTTTTGAGAATCACCCATGCCAGACATTAAAACCACTCCCGCCTTTAAACAGGCCTATCAACAGCTCAACCCTGCTCAAAAAAAGGCAGTGGATCAAATTGAGGGTCCGGTTATGGTGGTGGCCGGTCCCGGTACCGGTAAAACGCAAGTTCTAACTGCTCGCATTGCCAATATTTTACTTAAAACCGACACTGATCCTTCAGCGATTCTAGCCTTAACTTTTACTGATAGCGCAGCCAAAACCATGCGTGAGCGCCTATCTGAAATGATTGGTAAGACTGCTTATTACGTTAATATCACCACTTTTCACTCTTTTTGTGTACAGATTTTGCGCCAGCATCCTGAGTATTTTCCCATTGAGCGCGACAGCCAACCTTTAAGTGATTTAGAACGCTATGAGTTGTTTGAAGAGCTGATTATTCAAACTAATTTGGAAAAAATTAAACCGCTCAACGCTCCTTATCATTATTTGCCAGACATTGTTCGAGCAATATCTGACTTAAAACGTGAGGGTGTTTTGCCAACTGAGTTTGCTGACATTATTCAGGCAGAAGAAAAAGCCCTGGAGCAGGAGCGCGACGATTTAAACAAAACTGATTTGCGCAAGCGTGAGCGTGATTTAACTAAGTGGCAGGATTTATTAAAACTATACCAAGCCTATCAAAAACAACTACGCGCCAAACAGCGTTATGATTTTGATGACATGATTGCCTTGGTGGTCGAGGCTT
>CAZSQY010000011.1:0-21531 GCA_964609285.1 uncultured Pseudomonadales bacterium | reverse complement strand
ATGTCGGGCTGACTGGACTTGAACCAGCGACCTTCCGCACCCCATGCGGACGCTCTAGCCATCTGAGCCACAGCCCGTAAAAATTTTTAAATAATCATTAACCAGACTTAAACCAGTATTTCAAAAATCACGCTTATTGTCAGTTTTGTCTTTTATAACTAAATTCAGTCTTTATTAACGAGAAATCTAACTTTATATTCTAAACCAGACTAGTTATGAATTCACTATTCATTTCTTTAGCAACCTTCAGTATAGTGGATAGTGAACAAAAACCAAACATTAATTATTCAAAACTATCAAACTATGGCAAAAAAATCAAAAAAATCAAAAACAAAAAAAAGCACGAAAAAAGAGAGCTCTAAAAAGCAAGAGGACAGTCCGCAAAAACAGGCAGTTAATATTGCCATGAAGCAAATCGAAAAAGAATATGGCAAGGGCTCTATTATGAAGATGGGTGAGTCTTTAGACAATATCCAACAAATACCTGTTGTGCCCACAGGCTCTATTTCTTTAGATTTAGCTTTAGGAGTAGGCGGTTATCCCAAAGGTAGAATAGTAGAAATTTATGGACCCGAAGCTTCGGGCAAAACAACTATGTGTTTACACGCCATTGCTGAAGTGCAAAAACAAGGAGGGGTGGCTGCTTTCATCGACGTTGAGCACGCTTTAGATCCGGCCAGAGCAGACAAAATTGGAGTCAATCTTGATGAAATGCTGATCTCACAACCAGACTATGGTGAACAGGCTCTAGAAATTGCTGAAAAATTAATTCGTTCCGGAGGGGTTGATATTGTTGTCATAGACTCGGTAGCTGCCCTGGTTCCAAAATCGGAAATTGAGGGTGAGATGGGCGACGCTCAAGTTGGAGTACAAGCCCGTCTTATGTCTCAAGCCATGCGCAAACTAGCAGCTGCGATTAACAAAGCAGGAACGCTGGTGGTCTTCACTAACCAAATCAGAATGAAAATTGGCATTATGTTTGGTAATCCTGAGACTACTTCCGGTGGTCGGGCTTTAAAATTCTACGCCTCACAAAGATTAGACATTCGACGCATCGGCAGTATTAAAGAAGGTGATGAAGTGGTTGGCAGCCGGCATCGGGTAAAAGTAACTAAAAATAAAGTAGCCCCGCCTTTTAAGAAAACTGAATTTGATATGGATGATTATGGTATATCCCGCAGCGGCGATGTGCTTGATATTGGTGTTGATCAAGACATTATTGAAAGAGCCGGCAGTTTTTACAAATACCAAGACGAAGTTATTTCTCAAGGCAGAGAGGCCACTAAAGAAGAGCTCCGGCAAAACAAAAAACTAATGGAAAAGATTGAAAAAGAAATTTGGGATAAATTGAAAAAATAACTGACAAATAAGCTTAAAAGACTTCTTAATATTTATCGTTGATAAATCAATCTTTTTCTAAATTCCAGACGAACTTATTTAATTGACTAGTACATTATTGAAGCATATAATATGTAACAAGTGACGCGAACACGTCCCGTCAGATGAATCATATAATAACTTGTAATTTTGAGATTATAAATTTAACACATATGAGTTTAGATCACATTTCTTTTAACAACCAACTTTACAGTTGGCTAGATCATACTCTAACCTAATCTTATTACCACATCTGTCTTCTTAGCGCTTTGCGCTAGTAATGGGTTGTCACGTCACCTAAATTGAGATCACAATTGGAGCCTGTTCTCCTGGATTGTAATGTCAATTCTAAACCATTGTTAACTGAATTAAAAAGGAAGGTGTTATGACATTTTTTTCCAATATCTCGTCGCTTTTTTCAAAAGCGCGAGACAAACAAGCGCCTGAAAAAAAACCTCAAACAAAAATAGCAACTAAAACTCAAGCTCCTAAGCCAAAAAAGGCTCGGACCGTTCAGCCAAAGCCTCAACCACAGCCTAAACCTAAAGTGGAGGCAGCTGCTCCGGCTAAACCCAGCCGTAAAAAAGCTGAAGTACAGTCAGAAATTGATTCGATGCTGCGTGAAGCTAAGGCTCAGGCGAGAGAAATAATTGTAGAGGCTAAAGATGAAGCTTTGCAAATTAAAGCTGAAGCAGAGCGCTCTGCCCGCCAACAAGAAAATACCCTAAGTCAAAGAGAGCGCACTTTGGATAAAAAAATCGATAAGCTTGACAGCCGTCTGGATGAACTGACTCGTAAAGAAAAAGAGTTGACTGGACAAGAGCAAGCATTAAATAAACTCAAAAATCAACTGGATTCAACCAAAAATAAAATGCTGCAAAGGCTGGAAGAAATTTCCGGCATGACTGAGCAGGAAGCTAAAGCTGTTTTACTTGACGGACTTGAGAAAAAATTGACTCAAGATATGGCTCAACTAATCAGGCAGAAAGAAGAAGAAGCTCAGCAAGAAGCTAAAGATAAAGCAAAGGCTATTTTAATTGATGCTATGAAGCATGGGGCTACTGATTATGTGGCTGAATACACTGTGTCAGTCGTCGATTTACCTTCAGAAGATGTGAAAGGTAAAATCATCGGTAAATCCGGACGCAACATTCATGCTTTTGAACGATTAACCGGAGTTGATTTAGATTTAGATTATTCTGATAAGGAAGTTAGACTTTCTTGTTTTGATCCGGTCCGCCGCGAAATTGGACGCATCGCCTTGGAGCGTTTAATTAAAGACGGCCGCATTCAACCTTCACGTATCGAACAAACAGTCAAAAAAGTTCAAGAGGAGGTCGAGCAAATTATGTTCGATGCCGGTAAAGAATTATGTCAAAGAGTTGGTGTTTACAACTTGCCCAACGGTTTAATTAAAACTCTGGGTCGATTTAAATATCGCTTTTCTTATGGTCAGAATATGATTAAACACACCATTGAAGAAACTAAAATCGGCATTAAGCTTGCTCACGAACTCGATTTGGATGTAAATGTAGTTAAACTGGGCTGCTTACTACATGATCTTGGCAAGGTCTCAGATAATCCCGAAGGTAATCACGTTGATATGGGCGTTAAAATTGCTAGAAAATTCAATATGCCGGAAGAAGTGATTGCCTGTATTGCTCAACACCATGAAGATGAGCCTTTTAGCGGGCCGGAGCAAATGGCAGTTTATATTGCAGACGCCATTTCAGGCGCCCGCCCAGGAGCTCGTTATGAAAACATTGATGAATATATGGAACGCTTAGAAAACTTGGAGCAAATCGCCACCAGCTATTCAGAAGTAGATGAAGCTTATGCTGTCAAAGCAGGCCGTGAAGTCAGGGTGCTGCTGAATCCAGAAAACTCAAAGGATGATGATGTCACAGTCTTGGCGAACAAAATCAAAGATAAAATTGAGGACAAACTCACTTACCCAGGTACAGTGACAGTCAATGTTATTCGCGAGACTCGAGCTGAAGCTACTGCCAAGTAAGAAGCATCAAACTGATATAATAACAGCCATAGTAAATTATGAACCAAGCACTAGCAGTAACTCAAATAATTGTATCAATTTTAATTATTACACTGATTCTACTCCAAGCCCAGGGTACGGGGTTAGGCAATACCTGGACTGGCGGCGGTGAAACATACCACACACGTAAGGGTGTGGAAAAAATTGTTTTTTATGCCACAGTTGTCGGAATTGCGATTTTTATCCTGATCTCACTGGCCAACGTTATTTTATAATTGCTGCTTATCATCGATGAGAAAAATCTACTGGTATCTCACTGCCTACATCAAAAAACACGGGCTAACTTTTGCCCTTTCTTCTATTGGAGCCATTTTAGTTTTCTCTCTTCTAATGCCTTTTTTGGTAAAAAAAATCACTATTAAACAAAAAAAACACATTGGCATCGTAGGTGAATATAATTTACAGTCATTGCCAACAGAAGTAAAAAATAGATTAAGCGTTGGTTTAACCAAAGTGGATGAACAAGATCAAGCGATTAAACCTTTATTAGCTGAACGTTGGGTAACAGAAAATGATGGAAAAACTTACCGTTTTTCTATCAAAAAAAATATTACCTGGCAGGACGGGGAGCCGCTCACACCAGATGATATTAACTACAATTTTCAAGACGTTGAAACCATCACTACTCCTAATGATATTATTTTTAAACTTCCAGACACTTTTGCCCCCTTTCCCTCGGTAGTAACAGAGCCGATTTTCAAACAAGCCGAGCAAAATTATCTGTTATTTTTTAAAAAGCCAACTCTAATTGGCATTGGTCCCTACAAAATCAATAGTTATGAAATGAAAGGGGGTCGTTTAGAAAAAATTGTATTAGATGGTCCTGATGACCGCCTAATTTACCGCTTTTACTTAACAGAAACTGATGCAATTAACGGCTTTAAAAAAGGAGAGGTTGATATCTTGCGAGATATTCGTCAGCCCAAAGAACTCAAGAACTGGAATGATAAATATGTTTTGCTGCAAGAAAAAATTAATTACGATCAATATTTAGCTATCTTTTTTAACAACAGTTTGCCAATACTGAATAAAAACGCCCGCCAAGCCTTAGCTTATACTTTAGACAAGCCCAGCGGTGACATCCGAGCCTTGGGCCCCATCAACCCTAAATCTTGGGCCTATTTACCGGGTGGTAAGGATTATGCTAAAGACTGGGACAGAGCCACTGAACGCCTGTTGGCAACGCAGCTGCCGGAAAAGCTTGATTTGATCTTAACCACTACGCCCATTTTCCTAGCAGAAGCTGAAGATTTTAAAAAACAATGGGAAGAATTTGGCCAATACGCCAGTGAGGCTTGTCAGTCAAGTGATGAGATAGAAGACAAGCAGTTGTGTGAAAATGCTAAAATTTCTATCAAAATTAAAGTTAGTAACTTTCCTGACACCAGCAACTATGAGCTGCTCTTAATGGGTCAGGCAATTCCAGTTGATCCGGATCAGTATTTTTTGTGGCACTCGGATCAAGCGACCAATTTTACTCATTATCAAAACACGAGAATCGACAGTTTGTTGGAAAAGGGCCGGCAAACATTGGAGTATCAGGATCGACTGGCCACTTACCAAGAATTTCAGCAGTTTTTGCTAGAAGATCCACCAGCCATTTTCTTACACTATTTAATTAGTTACGACATTCATCGCAATTAAATAAATTCGCAAATTAGTAATATTACTGCGAGCATCTCCTAATCCTTATATTACAAGCCACGCATTTTTTTTCGCATAAACTCAAACTTCTGTTCAATGCTGTACCATAAACTAACCGGCAAATCATGAGCCGGAAGATAGGCTACCTCTTCTCCACCAAAACCACGCTTAAACAAAGAAACACCGGCAAAACGGTGCTCAGGTCGATCCTGGGGAGCAATTCCCCAAAAATTGTAAACTCTACATTTTCTTTTTTTCGCTTCTTTAATTGCTGCCCACTGAGTAGCATACGAACCGGGCCAGTTATCATTGGCAGGGGTGGAAACCCCATAATGATAAACCGCTTCGCTATTGTAAAAAATTATAAAAGCTGAAGCTAGAAGCTGATCTTTATGATAAGAATTAACAAACACCACCTGATCATCAGCAGCAAAAACTTTAAACTGTTCCAGCAAAAAATCATACTCAAAAGGCACAAAGTCGTGTTTGTCGGCCAAATATAACTGGTACTTGTGAAAAGTTTGCATAAACTCAGGATCTTGGATAACTTCGGTGCTAATCCCATCACGCTTAGCCCGGCGAATATAATAACGCGTATTTTTGCGCATTTGTGTAAGCAGCTCTTGATCCGACTGATCTAGTTTTAACTGTAGAGTTAAATCAGCTGTTAAATGCATAGGAGCCGGCTGTAAACCACATTTTTGAAAAATTTGATGCAAACGAGGAGTATCTAAAGCTTGAGGACGTATTCGCACAAAATGACAACCCTCTTTTTTAGCTAAATTTTTAAAATAATTACATAGCTGTTGAAAAACTTGCCGAGCTTCATGAGCCTCCCAATCTAAAACAGGACCGGCAGCAACAGTTAGATAATCACCGCGCTTGGCTTCCTCTTTAATCACCATAGCGGCTCCAATTTGATTTTCATTGTCAAACAGACCAAGAGGGAAAAATTTTTTATCTAACCTTTGGGCAAACAAACCCCAGTTATAAGATTGTAAGAAATTGGCTTCAGGTTGAGTCTGAAGATATTGCTCCCACTGCGACTTAGACTCAATAGGCTTAATTTTTAGCATAGTAAGTTTGGCTCCATTTCTTAATCAACTGGCAAATTTTTTCAGCTTGCTCTAATCTAACTAGACGATGAGTAGGCAAATTAATAATACGCTTAGCCATTTTTTCTGCATTCGCACATAAACCGGGCTGATAAACACTTTTAAACTGAATAGAACCACTGTCAACTACTTGACGATACCAGCTATCTGCCACATAAATCTGATGTTTTTTTAAATAATGTAACAGAGAGCTTTTAGCCCGGGCATCATTTAGCTCTACAGGAAATCTTAAATTAGCGCCATAACTAATCATCTGACGGGTAATAGGCAGACGTAGAAGGTTTTGAATATTCTGCCAACGATTAAAATAAAAATGTGCAATCTTACGCCGGTGTTCCAATTGCGCATCTAAATTCTCTAAACGTCTTAAAGCCAAAGGGGCAAAATAAGCAGGAAAAGATTGAAGCTGTTCGTGAGGGGAACGCATAGCAGTCCAAATTAATTTTAATTTCTTTAACAGTTTATGCAGAAATTTTCCTAATCTTAACTCACCCACCCCCAGCAAATAAGTGAGTCGGACTATTTTTGTTAACAAAGGGTAGCAAAGTAATTTGACTACTTGTTGCTTATTACTCAAATCATGCGACAACTCAAACCAATCTGGAATTGAAGGATAAACTGGCGGCTGACTTTTGAAAATAGCAGCGCCGCCCGTAATACTATCTAACAACTTGTCGCGACCAAAAGATAAGACAATGGCGTCGGCGGCTAAACCAAGGGGCAGGCGCTGCGAATTAACCGCACCCACAGCTTGAGCCAAATCTGCCACCAATAATAAATCTTTTTCTTGACAAAAACGACTAATTTTATCTTCAGCATCAACGTAACCCAAAGTATGCTGTAAAATTACAAGTCTAGGATTAGAGGCTTGCTGATAGGCTGCTTTGACTGGGTCAAGCTCCACTCGCATCTGTCCCGGGCTGAGATCAAAATAGATTGGCTCTGCTCCAACCCTAACAATGGCCTCTTCGACTGAAGAACAACTAAATGCCTGGGTAAGAACTTGATCGCCAGGACCAATCTCATAGGCTTTTAATATATACTCAATTGCATCGCGGCCATTAAATAAAAGCCGAGTCTCGCCTTTAAATTTTTCTTCCAACTTTTGCTGCAGCTCAAACTTAAGCCTTCTGTCCGGCCAGACCAGTTGCTTCAAACTTAAATAAATATCCTGACAGTCGTAATTTGAACCTAAACTATTAAAAATTGGCATATTAATTGTTTTGCTAATTATTCAGAGGGGCTTAAATAGTTTTCTAACCAAAGTGGAATCAAGCCCTCGATCACTACCATATCATTTTTATTCAGCTGTGATAATTGATGTTTAATCTGATCTTCTTGAATAGTTAAATCCTGAGTAAAAACCTGTTGAAACTGAAATTGACCCGGCTGGCCTAAATAAAAAACTTCATCAATCACAGGACGGGCGAGTCGAGCCAATTGAGAGTGAATCTGTTCTGAGCGTGAGCCTAGATCAACAATACCGGTTGTGATTAAGATTATGCGATTAATATTTTTTTGCTGTTCGATTTCAACTGCTAATTGCATAGCTGCTTTAAAACCGGCCGGGTTGCTGCTGCGGCCATCATCCAGTACCCAGAACCCATGCTGAGATTGATAAAATCGCACAAAATATTTAGAGTAATCAGCTGGATTAAAAGTTTGCAAACCTTGAGTAATCTCTGCCTGAGACAAACCCAAATGCTGCGCTACCTCAATAGCAGCACAACAAGCAGCCAAATACTGTCTACCCACTAACCGGGTCTTAATCCGCTGCCCTTCATAATCAAAACAAAGCTGAGCCTGATCATTAAGCTTAACTTTAGCAACTTCTGAATTTGAATCTGTATCACAATAAGACTGAATCCTGTTAGTTTGTCCTTTGTCCGCAATTAATCGCGTGCCCGGACTCTTGGCATTGATAAAAACCGCTGCATCTTCTGGTAAAGCCTGAACTAACTCGGACTTGGCCTCAATAATTTTCTCTCGAGAGCCAAATAAACCCAAATGTTGATCAGTTAAACCGGTAATCACAGCCAGGTTTGGCTGAAAGCGCTTGGCCAGCCAAGCAATTTCGCCCGACCGATAAGCAGCAAACTCAATAATCACCAGTTTTTCTTGAGAATAGCGCTGACTAATATCTCGAGCCAAACTCAGACGAGTATTAAAAGACTTTTGAGTAGCAAAAACAGAAAACTTTTGTGACAAAACATGCCGCAATACAAGCTTGGTGCTGGTTTTACCAAAACTACCGGTGATACCAATGATGGTCGGATTAACTTGATTTAATAATTGCTGAGCCCGGCCCGTATAAACCAAAGTCACTAAAAAATAAATTAAACTGCCTGGTAAAACGGCCAACAAAACCAGTAAAGGTGTAAAAAGCCAAATTATTACCAAACTGATTAAAAGCTGGCCCAGGCAGTTCACAATCAAAAGCATTAATCCGCCTGAAATAATGGCAGTGAATCCGATCCTAGCCGTAAATCTGGGCCTTTTTAAACCAGTTCGTGAGAAATCCGATAGTTGAGGAAATAATCTAATTAATTCTCGCTGCCCCTCATCAGTAGTTATAAAATGCCGCAGGCGGTACCAACGATACTCTTTTTGCTGAATTACGCCCAGCCAGCGCAGCCAGCGAATCCCGATCAACACTTCTAGAACAAGAATTAAAAATATTCTCATGCAGATGTCAAAAAATCTAATATAATTTGAGCTACTTTTTTTGGATGAAAATAATGAGGGTTGTGGCCAGCCTGTTTGATCACAGCCAAGCGGCTGTGACGAATTTCTTGTTGAAAGACCTGGGCATGTTTCAGTGGAGTGGCCCTGTCTCGCTCACCCCAAATAATCAGGCTTGGCACTTGAACCTGCTTTAATCTCTCTGTGATTTCTTCGGATAGAATATTAATCATGGTTTGTTTTAGCACAGGCGACGCTTGATAGTAATCTTGCTCTCTGGCTAGTCTATACAACCAAAAACGGCCGGCTTTCTTCCAACGCCCCAGGTCATCATCACTCCTAGCAGCCCTGCCTCTCTTGCTGCTGCTAACACTAGCAAACAAATTTAATATCCCACTGCCCAACTTAGCTGCTGCTTTAAACACCGTACGTTTAAGCTGTTTTATCCAAGAACGATCTCGAATGCCGGCCGGGTCAATCAAAATTAACTGCTGCAAATTATTTGGTTGAGCAGCAGCCACAGCGGCTGCAATCTGACCGCCAAATGAATGGCCAATTAAAACAACCGATTTATAGGCTGTCATCTCTTGTAACAACCATTGGCAATAATCAGCTAAATGCCATGGTTTTTCTAAAGAACTTTTAAGTCCGGGCAATTGCAAAAACTTTACAGCAAACCCGGCTGCGGCTAAGTTATCTATCAACGGCTGCCATTTGTCTTTTGTATCGGCACTTTGTGTCCAGCCATGTAAGACTAGAATGGTCGACTCAGATGTTTTGGGTAATGTTTGGTGTGCGGACTGCATACGTATCTTTAGATATTGTAATACATGCCAGCCTTTGGCAGTGAGTAGCAACCTCCCTTAACCAGCCCGTCCAAGTCTTAATTGTGAAAGATTATAATGTCTCTATTGTTATGCTAAAGCCAGATAAAATTAAAAAGTATTACATTTGGGCGATTTTGTTATGCATCACCCTTTTGATCTGGTTAATTGCAGCTGGAATCTTAACTTATACAAGTTTAAGTGCGGCCAAACATCAAAGCTGGAAACAAGCTGCTGGGCGCGCTCAAGCTGCCGACACTATTCTCACTCCGATTTTTCAATCTCCGCTACAACATATTCCCAGTATTAATTTGTGGCAGCAAACTCTAAAGCTGATTGATCTAGCTGCCACAGGTCAACCGCATCTACAGCAAATTCAACAAGGTCTAACTGACTCAAATTTAGCCCTCACCGACAACGAAACCCTGCAATATTGGCAGCAATTTAGTCAGACTTATATCAAATTTTATCAGGCTGCTCAAAATAGCCGATTAGCCCAAAGGCTCATTCCCCAAAAACATCAAGAGACTCTTAAGGCTAGCCATAATGTGATGAATATTGCTCAAACTCTGGTGCCAACCTTTTTATCCAAAGACACCAATCTCACTATTTTGCTGCAAAATAATGATGAACTGCGGGCAAGCGGTGGCTTTATCGGCTCAATCATTACAATCCAAACTAAAGATAATCATCTGACTCAACCAATTTTTTATGATATTTATGATCTTGTTGGCCAAACTGAGGCCAGTCTCCCCAGCCCGCCTGGTCATTACCAATTTTTAAGTGAGGGACATGGCATGTCTTTAGCTGATGCCAACTGGCAGGCCGATTTTACACTAGCCGCTCAGGATATTTTACAATTACTTGAGCCGACCAATATACCGCAAACCGATCTGCTGGCAGCAATTAATTTAGACCTAATCGAGCGCTTACTTGAACTAACGGGTCCTATTTACCTGTCAGACTATGAACAAACCGTCACCGCCGAAAATTTAAGCCAGCTGGCCCGAGCTAACCGTTTACAATTTTTTGCCGGCGATCAACAAAAAAAAGACTTTTTACAACAACTTTATCTCCAATTAGAACTAAAACTGCCTGAGGCTGTTAGTCAAAACCCAAATCGATTTATACAAATTTTAGCTGCAGCATTCCGGCACAAAGAAATTATCTTTTACAGCCCAAATTCACAGCTGCAGAAATCACTGGAAACTTTACCAATTAATGTCACTCAAAGCCTCCAAACTAATAGTGATTACTGGCTATATTTACTGGAATCAAATGTAGGCATTAATAAAGCCAACCGTTTGTTAGAGCGCCGCGTCAACCTTAATATTCGGACAAACCAAATCCAAATCGAGTTAATCTTTGATAACCACAACCAGCCGCTCAACAAAACAGAAATTGAAATCATTGAAAATAATCCCGATCTGCTTCAAGCAACTCACTTAGGCTATGTTAATTATCAAAGATTATTAACCAACTTAGAGATTCAGCCAGTGCAAGCTAGCTGTGATCAACAAAACGTTGAAATTATATCTCAAGAAAAATTACAATTGCCGGGCACAAACGCCACTCAAATTGGATTTTTGATCACAGTGCCGGAACAGGCTCAGGTGAAATGCCAAATCGAGTTATTACCCGAGAGGGATCTGCAGAAAAAAACTAGTTGGACTTTGTTTAAACAGCCGGGTCTGCCACCGAGCTCATACCAAGTTAAACTATTTGACCAACAACAAGAATTTATCTTAAAGTCGGATTATTCTTTATCAGCCCAATAATGTGTAACAATACAAACCTTTAAACTTAATCATTTTTAAATTCCAAAAAAAATTCCAAGCAGTAGAATAATTCTTGGCCATAGGATAAGAACGGGTAGGTTAAAAACATAGGATATAATATTCACTATGTTTAACGAGCAAGACATCAAGCAAATTTTAGCTCAATCGCAAGATTTACTATCACAAGTACCAGTCACAGAATATCAAACCGAACGAGATCAACTTCAGCAGCAAACTCTAGAGCCCGAGTTTTGGCAAAAAGCTAATGCTCAAGAAATTATGCAACAAATCGGCTGGCTCAAGGATAAACTGCAACAAGCCGACCAATTAAAACAACTGCAGCAAGATTTAGCAACATCTCAAGAATTAATCAAAGAAACTGAGAATGAAACCACCCAAGCTCAGCTCAATCAAGAGGCCGAGCAGCTGGCAGCGAAGCTCTCTGAACTAGTTGAGGAGTTAAGTTTATCCAAATACTTAAGTGGGCGTTATGATAAGCAGAATGCAATCTTGTCAATTCACCCCGGTCAAGGCGGAACAGAAGCTATGGACTGGGCTGAGATGCTGGAAAGAATGTATTTGCGCTATTTTGAACGAAAAGAATGGTCCTACAATTTAATTTCAGAAACCCGCGGCGAGGAAGCAGGTATTAAAGAAGTTATTTTTGAAATCAATGCCCCCTACGCTTACGGCTTTTTAAAAGGCGAGCGAGGCACGCACCGCTTAATCAGACAAAGCCCATTTAATGCTGACAGTCTACGGCAAACTTCATTTGCTTTAGTAGAAGTCCTGCCCATTATTGAACAAGATTCAGAGATTAATCTTAAAGATGAAGACTTGGAATGGAAATTTACCCGAGCCGGCGGACCAGGAGGGCAATCAGTTAATAAAACCAGCAGCGCGGTTGAGTTGACACACAAACCAACCAAAATCACTGTTAAAAGCCGTCAATCCAGATCTCAGGTGCAAAACAAAGAAACTGCTCTCAAAATTCTCAAAGCTAAATTGGCTCAACGATTGGAGGCACAAACACAGCAAAAAATTGATCAGGAAAAAGGTGAGCATCAACACGCTAGCTGGGGAACACAAATTCGTAATTATGTTTTACACCCTTATCATTTAGTCAAAGACACGCGCACTGAGGTAGAAACGAGCGATACTCAAGCTGTGCTGGACGGAGATTTGGATCAATTTATCAAAGAGGAGATTAAAATCACTCAGTAATATTTGCAAGGTATTTGTTTTGTCAACTACATAGACTCAATATTCTTTGCTAAGTGCTTTGACATAGTGTAAGATTGAAATATGAAAAAGATCGAGTTAAAACCAAAACAAAAACCACAACAGGCGTCTGAGTCGGCACCAAACCAAGAACCTGAGCAGACTTCGGCTCAAGCATCAGTTGAAACTGCTGTCCCAGCAAGACAGACGGTTGACGAAAAGAGTCAAATGGTGCAAAATCAAGACTCTGAGTCCAACACTGCTCAAGCAGGCTCAATTTTTAATCAATTAAACTTAGATTCAAACGAAGTTGACATGACTAAACGTTCTAAAAAAATGCTTATCTTAATTTGTGTGATAGCCTTAGCAGCCGGCGCCGGCACTGGTTTTGGTGCTTTTAAATTAAGAGCGCAAAAAGATGCCAATCGAGGGCAGGAGTTAGGCAATATTGAAGAGGTGGCTGAAGGCCAAATCAGAAAAGGGGATGTGTTTGGAGTACAAGACGAATCAACCTTTAAAGACAGCGCCCAGGGATATCTGGAATTAGGCGGGATTGACGGCGAAGGTTCGCACAAATTGCTGCGGCCGGGGGGAGCCAGCCAAACTGTCTATTTAACTTCAACTGTCACCAACCTAGACAAACTCGCTGGTATGGAAGTTAAAGTTTGGGGCGAAACGTATAAAGGACAAAAAGCAGGCTGGTTAATGGATGTGGGTAAAGTTGAAGTGTTAGATCCTAAAGCCGAACCCCCAGTTGAAGCTGAACTCTAAAACCCATTAATTCTAATTATACTCTGGACTCTGTATGCCTCGCTTGCTTTATTTGCCTGCATGCAGATAACAAACAGACTTGCTTCGGGAGAAAAAATCAAACTAGAGCCTAGAGGAATTGTCTCTCAAACTAATTTTAATAGCGCCAACTCTCAAAAGCACCTAGGCCAATATTTAATAATATGTCAACTCCAGTTGCAGAGGCTTGATTAAACGTGATTTAATGAATAAGCAACCTTAATACTGCTCATATGATTATATTTGACTCAGTTACCAAAAAATTTCCAGATGGAACACTTGCCTTCCAAAATTTATCTTTTGAAATTGATGAGGGCGAAATGGCTCTTATCACCGGTCCTTCCGGAGCAGGTAAAACCACAATTATGCGCCTCTTGATTCGGGAGTATATTCCTACCCGCGGCAAAATTATCTTTGAAAAACACCCGATCCAAAAACTTAAAAACAGAGAAATTCCTTTGCATCGTAGAAAAATTGGTGTGGTCTTTCAAGACTATAAACTAATTGAAGAATTAAATGTTTGGGAAAACATTGCTCTACCACTCTATATTCGTCGCAAGCCGCAGGAAGAAATTGAAGAACGTATAACGGATTTATTAAAATTAGTCGAGCTGCCGCACAAGGCTCCTATGTTCCCCAAGCAGCTATCAGGCGGTGAAGCGCAACGTATTAGTATCGCCCGAGCTCTGGCCACAGGGCCAAGAGTCATCTTTGCTGATGAGCCTACCGGAAACTTGGACGAAAAAACGGGTAAACACATTATTCAACTTCTTAAAAAAATTAACCAACTGGGCACAACCTTGCTAGTAGCTACCCATGACCCGGCAGTGATGGATCAGTTCAAAGTTAAAACAGTTAACTTAACTGAGTTTCAACAAAGCAGGTCTCAAACAGGCAAAAGCGTTAAAGGGAGCAGCAAAAAAGCAGACAAAAAGGATGAATCTGTTTCAGAAGCAGCTTCATTATCAGATAAAAACGAGTCTGAAAAAAACACTAAAAAGAACAAAGCTGAACAAGCAGCAAAAACAGCGCCGCCAAACTCAAATAGAAAGTCAAAAAAACAATCTCAGGGCTTACTAAGCTGGGTGCAAAAACTAAGTCCTACTAAAAGCAAGACTAAAACAGCAGAAACTCAGCCTGAGAAAACAAGTCATAAAAAATCTAATCAAAATAAAGAGGACAAAACTTAACCCAACCAGCTTATGAAATCACTTAAAACAGCTTTGATTAATATTCGACGCATGCCCTATAAAAGTATGGCTGCAATTTTAATGATCACGGTTACTTTTTTTGTGGCTTACAGCTTTTCCATGCTCATCCTCGGGTCACAAGAGGTTTTAGAATTTTTCGAAGCTCGACCTAAAGTCATGGCCTTTTTTGACATAAAAACTGAGAGCCTAGAAATTTCAGAGGTCGAGAATCAGCTGCGCTCGCTCAACTATGTGGAAGAAATCTCTATTGTTTCCAAAGAAGAAGCTTTGCAATACTATCAAGAAAAACAAGATAATCCCCTGCTGCTCGAGTTAGTCACGGCTGATATTTTACCTGCCAGCATTGAAGTCTCTACCTCAGGCCCGGAATATTTGCAGCTAGTTGAGCAAGAATTGGGTAAATTTAACCAAGTTGATGATATTGTCTTGCAAAAAGACGTGGTGGAACAGCTCAGCCAATGGACACAGGCTATGCGTCTGGTAGGTATTGCATTGATCTCAATTTTGCTCTTTTTATCCATGACTATTATTGTCAGTATTATTAGTTTTAAAGTTAGCCATCAACGCCGCTCGATTTCTATTTTAAGGATTATTGGAGCCGGCTCGGGTTACATTATTACACCCTATATATATGAAGGATTTTTATATGGACTGCTCGGCTCTATTTTCGGCTGGGGCTTAATGTACGCCGGCTTTTTATATCTGTCTCCATGGCTTCAAACAATCCTAGGCGAAATCATTAATTTCCCCCTGTCGTGGGAATTTTTCGCTCTTCAATTAGGCTTGGGCACTAGCTTAGCCCTCTTTTTTGGTGGTTTTGCCAGTGTGCTAGCTGCCCGCAAACTCATTAAAAAATGACAGGAAAAACTAAAAAGCTGTTTCATTGGTTATTGCTACCAAGCCTTCTCCTTACCCTTATTATTGGGGTTTTTACTTTTACTGCTTTTCCCACAGCCCAAGCTGAGTCTGATTGCGATCTGGAATGTAACGCAGAAGAAATGGAGGCTGACGATTACAACCGCTGTGTCTTAAAGAAAAATAAATGCCTGCAAGGCAAAATTGGCGAATATCAGTCCCAAATAGATAAACTGCAAAATGAGGCTCAAACCCTAACCGGAGCCATTAATTTAATTAATGGCCAAATGGCATTGCAGCAATTACAAGTCCGCCAAACTCAAACAGAAATTTATTATTTAGAAAAAGAAATTGAAGAATTAGGAGAACGGATTGAAGGCCTGAGCTTGTCACTTGACAGCCTGACCTCAATGTTGATTCGGCGGGTCCAAGCTTCTTACAAGCAATACCGCACCAGCCCCTTAGTAGCATTATTTACTACCGATCATTTTTCCAGTTTCATTAGCCAATACAAATACCTGCAGCAGGCAGAAAAACAGACGGCGAAAGCCATGGAGGAAGCGGAAAATCAGCGATTGTTGTATGACGAACAAAAAACACTTAAACAAGTCAAGCAGGAAGCGCTTGAAGAAAAAAGGCAGCAGCTTGAATTTCAGCAACAAGAACTAGAAAGACAGAAACAAAGCAAAGAGGAACTGCTGGCTGAAACAAAAAACAGTGAAGCTAATTTCCAGCGTCTATTGGCTCAAGCTCAAGCTGAGCTAGAAGCAATTGAGGCTATTACCGCAGGCAAGGGTATTGAAACTAAAATTAAAGACGTAAAAGAGGGTGAAAAAATTGCCAGCGTCATCACAGGAGCTTCCTGCAATTCCAGCGGCACGCACTTACACTTTATTATTAAAAAAGAAGATACAAATCAAAATCCTTTTAGCTATCTGAAAAGTATTGATCACACCAACAGCTCGAATGATCCTTTTAATCCCTCCGGTTCATGGTCTTGGCCATTAAAAGCACCAATTATTTTGACACAAGGCTATGGTTATACTTGGGCAATTCAAAACACATGGGTCGGTAGAATTTACTCCTTTCACAATGGGATCGACATTGTGAGTAAAGCTTCTAACAGTGTTTATGCCACACACGACGGAGAACTGTCTTATGGGAAATATGATACAGGATGCTCGCTAAATTATGTTAAGGTGGAAAATAAAGATAAAGATATCGAGACTCTATACCTTCATGTAAACTATTAGCGTAATACTTCTTAGATTCATTCCCCTTACTCTTGACTGAGGTTACATCTTATAATATAATTCTAGAAACTTATATAAAGATATCATAAAATATCAATATAACGGCCTATATTATTAATATTTAAGCAAATATGCACAAATTTAAAATTGCTTTTATCAGCTTAACTTTAGCTCTGGGTTTAGGCTTGATGCTGCAGCCGGTATTGGCTGAAGATTCAAGTAAAGAATCCTCAGAAGAAACCACTACTGCTAAAGCTGAATCAAAAGCTGAAAGCACTTGTGAGGCCGGTCCTTACGGACAATGCACTACAACTGCAGAAGCTGAAGCTGAAGTCGAAGCCACTAGCAAAATCGTTTATCTGGAAGGTGAAGTCGCAGGTGTAACTACTCATGAACCTGTAGATGCCGCTCTAGACATGAAAACTGGTGCAACAGCTATGGCTACCGTCGCTTCAGGAATGATTGCTTTTGCTCTTAAGCTCAAGCAGCGTTTAAGCTAAATTCTCAAACAATTTATAAACACAAGCTAAGCGCCCCTCATCGGGCGCTTGTTTTGTTTTACAATATAATGTAGATACTCTACTAATTACTACGCACAAATTTACTGAATATGTCTCAAACTAACTCTAAAGACCCCCAATACTTAGATGAAGCCTTTGAAGCAGTACTGCAAGAAATGCTGCAAACCTTTATTAAGAAAAATAAAGATTACGGCAAGGGCAATATTCTCGACACCGGTGAAATTGGCATTTTATTTAGAATTAATGACAAGGTAAGGCGTTTACAGAATTTAATTACTAAAGACAAAACTCCGGAAAATGAATCACTTGAAGAAACTTGGAGGGATATTGCTGTTTATGCAGCTATTGCTATTATTTTAAGACGTGGTCAGTTTGAGGAATTGGAATTAAACTCGGATGCCTAGATTTAAGATTGATGATTTATGCTCTTGAAGATATTAGTTTTTCGTTTTAGTCTACTCCACTATAAAAAGGCAAAGAAGAAATATCCCTCAATTTATTTGGATCTAAAACGCAAATCATTTGTTTTTGATAATCAATTACGTTCATCTCCTTTAAATTCATCATTTCAACGCTAACAGTTTCTCTAGTTAAAGCTGTCAAAAACGCTATTTGTTGATGAGTAACACCAAAAGCTATAATAGCTAATGCATCCGGAGGAAATGTTTTGGAGCAATCTTTTGGTAATTCAACTTCATTGATGGGTTTGCCAAAACGTCTCGCTAGCAAATAAATAGCGGCTGCAATTTTTTGTTGAGCAGAGCCAAAGACAATCGATTCCATTCGATAGATTAATTGATTGATGCCGGATGCCATTCTCTGCACAAGTTCCAACAAAAGCTTGGGTTGATTTTGTAAATAATCTATCATTTGCTCCGCTGGCACCAAACGCATTTGGCCCTCTGTGAGGGCTTCAAAATAATAGGGATTGGTTTGATGATGGAAAATCAAATTAAGGGGAAAAATGGTACCGGGCCGAAAAATATTGTGGGTAAACTCATCTCCATTCTCAGAAACAGAGTATTGCCGGATTAATCCTTTTTTTAAAGCAATAACATGAGTCAGAGGTTCATCCAAATCTAATAACAATTGCTGTTTTTTAAATTTTTTGACTGGAAATTGCTTCAAATAAACCTGAAGCTCGGCTGGATCTTGAGCTGTCATAAGTTTCGCCTATAGCTCAATTTTTACTCAATTTCAGTCGTTTCTGCTGGAGCATAACCAACAAAATAGTTAATGTTGGCGTCGTCCTGCAGCTTTTGAATCCATTCCTGATACTGCTCATTTTGCTTTTGTGACTGCAACTGCTGTTGAGCCATTTGCTGCAATTCTTCTTCGGTCGCTTCTTCTGGCAAAAATTCTTGATTCTCTTCTAGATATTGATCAATGTCTTCTTGAGAAACAGTGGCATCAACATTCACCAACTGCTCAACCATTAATTGAAGTCGAATCTGAGTACGCAGCTCCTCTTCTGTCATGCCTTGTAGTGATAGAAGCTGTTCAAAGTCTTGACCCTGGTCAGTGACATTTTGTTTAATGTCATCAAGTTGAGCATCAACCAATTCTTGGCTAACTTGAATGCCTTCTTCTCTAGCTTTTTGTTTAACTAATTCCTCAAGTACAACTTGCTCTAAAATTTGACTACCTTGAGCTTTTTCTGCTTCACGCATGATCTTAATACGGCTGATTGGCTGTCCATTGACCAAAGCAGCTAAATAAGTGCCGCGGAAGATGTAAGCCAAACCCACCAAAATAATCACCACTAAAGCAATAATAGTAGGAGTATTAAGTATGGGGGCCAAAGTTTGTTTAAGATCGGCTTGATCTTGTGAAGCGCTAGATTGCTTTTTTTCCTTTGATTCATTCTTTTCCATCTTATGACTTTCTGTTTTTTTAATTGATTGTTTTTTACCGGATTTAGTGTTTGATTTTTTAGAAGTTTTTTTTGTTTTTGCCATAGTTCAAGCAGTATAACATAGACCATCAAGTAATAAAATCAATATTTTAGATTTAATTCTAATCACTAAGCTTATTACTAATTATTCAACTAAATCCCATTCCTCAAGCAATTTAGTTTGACCAGATTGAATTTTAAATAAATCTGAATAAAGGCCATCCTCATTCAGCAGCTCTCGATGTGTGCCTTGTTCAAAAACTTTATGATTTTTTAAGACAATGATCTTATCTGCTTGTTGAATGGTAGACAAACGATGAGCAATGACGACTGAAGTTTTGTTCTTAAGCAGCTTGTTGAGAGCACGTTGAATATAAAGCTCTGATTCTGAATCAAGCGAACTGGTGGCCTCATCCAAAATAATGATTTTAGGATCACTCAGAATGGTACGCGCAATTGACAATCTTTGTTTTTGCCCACCGGACAACTTAACACCCCTCTCACCGATTTCAGTCTCCAAACCTTTGGGTAAATCTTGAATAAATTTGTCGGCATAAGCGATCTGACAAGCTTGCAGCATTTCTTTTTTAGTGGCATCCGGCTTACCGTATCTTAAGTTTTCTTTAATTGAGGTCGCAAACAGGTGGCTATCTTGACTAACCAAACCAATATGTAAACGCAAGTCTGTTTTTGTCAAATGACGTAAATCAATGCCGTCTAGAGTAATTTTTCCTTGATCCGGGTCAAAAAAACGCATCAGCAAACTAGCAATAGTGGTCTTGCCTGAACCGGAGGGCCCAACTAAAGCGGTCATTTGATTTGGCTCAATGGTAAAGGAAACATTTTCTAAGACCGGCTCGCCTTGATCATCTTTTTTGTTTTTAGACTTCTCTTTCCTTTGATTCTTTTTTAAATTCAAAGGATCAACAGCCGGCTGGTAAATAAAACTAACATTATGAAACTCAAACTTACCCTTGATATTTTTTAATTTAATTGGTTGTTTGGGATCCGGCAGCTCTTGTTTTACATCCATAATTCTGAAAAAATCTCGAGCTCCAATCTGCGCCCTCTTAATCTCCCAAAAAATCCAGTTTAGCTGCCACAGGGGCTCGCGCATAAGTTGAATCAACCCCACCAACATGACCAGTGTCCCGACAGTAATTTGACCCTGCCAAGTAATCCAAACCATATAGGCATACATAAACCACAACATAGCAACCAGGAAAAAATCTCCCACTACTGCTTTATTAGTATTAACCTCCATTTCTTGCCGAATGTTAAAATATTTCTTAAGAAATTTTCCTAAGCGGCGGCGCTCATAAGTCTCAGCCTTAAAAGCCTTGATTAAAGGCATCGCATTTAATACTTCCCAAAAATGACTGTACTGTTCGTCGTATAACTTGTACTCTTGACGCTCGAGCTTATTGTTTTTCTGAAAACGGATGCGGTTCACAATCACGTAGGGCATAAAACCCAAAACAGTTAAAGCTGCGATACGCCATTCATAATTCAACACAATCACAAAAGAAATTAAAGCGCTGGTCACGCTTGGCAAAAAATGCATTCCGGAATTGTTGACAATATTAACGATGCGGTTAACGCCGCGGTCTAGCTTGCTCATAACCTTGCCTGTAGCCTGTTCATTGTAAAAAGACAAGGATAAGCCCATGAGGTGATCAAAACCTATCTGTTTAAGATGAGACTCGAACTTAACTACAAAAATATTAGTCATATACCAAGTAAGGCGGTTAAGGCCCGTTTGAATGAAACGAGCGGCCAGCAAAAGAATCAAAAAGCGGACAATGACGTTAAAATCTTCCAGCCCGGAATCAACCAATAAATCAGTCACCTGCTTGGAGATATAGGGTTCAACCTGCTTGAGAGCGGCCATAATGGCAATTAAGACTGCCAATGCAATAAGCGTGCGGCGATAAGGCCTGGTATAAGCCAAAATTCGTTTAAACATGGGAGGAATAATTGTAACACAGGCAGGCAGTGTTTTCTGAGGTGGTTTTTACTGGTATAATTAGGATTCGCTAGATACGGTATGGGTCGGCAACTGGCCGGCTCCTCTGGTTAGCTTAACAAGGAAGCGTCGCATAGTGGCCAATTGCACAGGTTTGCTAAACCTGACCCCGAATAGGGGTTCGCGGGTTCGAATCCCGCCGCTTCCGCATATTAAAATAAATGAATGAATTCATTTATTTTAATATTCATGTAAAAATGAGCGGAATGAGAATGTTCAAGCAAGTGAGCAGTTCATCTCAATTTATGAGATTGTGAACCTGGTTAATCCCGGGAGCGCAACAAAGTG
>CAZSQY010000010.1:0-21975 GCA_964609285.1 uncultured Pseudomonadales bacterium | reverse complement strand
AAAAAAATGTCAGAAGATGCCACTTCTAATCTGGAAAGGAGCGTTGAAGATTTGCAGAACCGCATCAATAATGCCCAGGCAGGAATTAATTCCGCCCAAGCTCAATCACAAAAGCTTTCAGAAGACATCGAGCAGCGCGGGGAGGATTTAGTGCTGCAGCACACTATTTTAAACGAGCGGGTGGCAGCGCATTATAAAAGAATGCGGGTCTTTAATCCCATTATGGTGTTTTTTGCCAATCAGGATGTATCAAATTTAGCCAAGGATTTGGTGTACCATTCACGGGCTCAAGCTCAAGATACCAACTTAATCGAGACGATTTCCGGAGAGATTCTGCAGTTGGAACAAGACAAAAAGACCTTAGAACAACGGCAGGTACAGCTTGCGGCAATGCAAGAGCAGTTGGATGAACAAAAGCAGTTTTTTGAAAAAGAGATCGCCGGGGCTAAGGAATACCAGGAGACTTTGGGCACTCAGATCGCAGAATTGACTGCCAAGCAGCAGGCGATTATTTCCGCTCGTTCGGGTACCTATCGCACCAGCGTAGGCGAGGTGCCGCTGGCTGATGACTTTAATGCTTCGATTGCTTTTAAGTCTCAGGCGCCGAGCAATAGTTTTGCCATGTTCAGTTTTGGCGGCTACACTCACCGCAACGGCATGAGTCAGTATGGGGCCAAGGCTCGGGCAGAGGAGGGTCAGTCAGCTGAAGAAATTTTAAAGGCTTATTATCCAGATGCTAAGTTAAAAAAAGATTACGATGCCATGGATAAAATTTCGGTTGAGGGCGTCGGTACGATTGATTTTGAGGGCCAATATTTGCTGGGGATTTATGAAATGCCTGAGTCTTGGGACAAAGATGCCTTGCGCGCTCAAGCTGTGGCAGCTCGAACATATGCTGTCCGCTATACCGACAATGGTGGTAAGTCAATTTGTACTACCGAGGCTTGCCAGGTTTTTAAAAACTCACCAAAGACGGGTGCTTGGAAAGATGCTGTTAAAGACACCAAAAATTGGGTGTTGGTAGATGGCAGCGGCGACCCGGTTTCTACCCAATATGCCTCGACTCACGGTGGTTACGCCAATACAAGCGGCTGGGATCTGGACGGTAGTTATGATTCCAGTGATTGGACAAGCAAAGCTTGGGAAAAAAAGGCTGATAGTCCTTGGTTTTACAAGGCATGGTATCGCAGTGGTTATAGTGCTAGTGGTGATAGTTGCGGCCGCAGCCATCCCTGGCTCTCAGAAAAAGAGTTTGCTGACATTATTAATGCTTGGATTGTGCGCCACAACTCTTCCGGCGCTGACACAGATAGAATTTTGCCGATTACCATAAATGAATGCGGCTTAGGCGGAATTAGCGGCGATCCTTATAGCATGGATGAGTTGAGAAGCTGGGCTGATAAGGCCGGGGGCGCGGTAACAAGCATTAGTTCTGTTTCCGTTAGTCATAGCAGCAAGGGTCAGACCACAGAGGTAAGGCTGGAGACCAACCGCGGGACTATTAAAATTAGCGGCAGTGAGTTTAAAGAGACATTTAATTTAAGGGCTCCGGGGTATTTAAGGATTCCGCAGAGAAGTTTTGCGTTTTTTAATATAGAGCATAAAAAATAGGGTTGTTCGCCTCCGACAGGCCTTGATTAATTTTGCTGGCGCAAAATATTCAGGTCCAGAGTTCGGCTCACTAACTCTATTTTTTGTTTAAGAAGGTGTTATTTGGGATAGATGGGTCAGGTTTGCAATAAAAAATGGGTTGTTCGCCTCCGACAGGCCTTGACCCAATTTATTCTGTCGCCACTTGCCCGCGGTTTTGCTAAAGTTCGTCTAATTTTAGCAGTTTTAGGTTGGGAATATTTTCAAAATGCTTGCCATTGAGTGTGGCTAGCTGCGCCTCATTTTTAATAACGGAAGCGGCAATAGCTGCATCAGCAAAGACAATTGGTTCTTTCGAGTCACGAATAATCTTGCCGGCCGATTTTGCTATTTGGTAATTGTATTCTGCAATTTGTAGGGGAGCGATGGTTGCCAGCAGTGTGGTTTCAGCCTTTGCTTTAGCCGTGCTTTGTCCTTGACACAATTCTTGAATACTAATAACAGAAATACTGATTTCTGAAACAGAAAAAGACTGTTGAATTTTTTCTAACCAGCTACGGCTGCGAGGCTTTCGCAGATGGTCGATGATAATGTTGGTGTCAACAATTACCACGCCTTTTTTCTCCTCTCGGTCTCTTTTTCCTCCATTTTTTGTCTTTGTTTTTGGGTTTCGTCCCAGTCTTTATCATTGAGCCAGGCGCCTCTGGTTTTTTTTAAGACTTGGCTATATGCTTGATTCATCTCTTTGCTAGACAGCATGCCCTTAACCGGCTTAAGGCAAACTTGATCATTTTCTAAAACAATGTTGATTGGTGTATTAGCTGTTATTCCTAGTTCGTCTCTATATGCCTTGGGAATGACGATTTGTCCTTTTTGATTAGGGTTAGTGATTTTACCTATTTTCATACTAGTAATATTTTATTACCAGCTTAAGCTAAAATCAATAATGGGTAAAAGAGGGCGCTTGCTTAGAAGAATTATTCCCCTACCAGATATTTTGCTCCCCAAGCTTGATAGTTAGAGTAAAAAGTTTTTTCGCGGATAATTTCACCCTTATTGTCGCGCACTACCCAGTCAAAACTGGCCTTGATGCCGGCCACAGCGTTTTCCACCTGTTCAACTTCGCCGGGCGCTAGAGTGTCAGTTGGAATATGCTCTGGTTCTGGAGCCGGGGTGTAGTCGTATTTTTTGTAGTTTTTGATTTCTGCAGTGCGACCATCATTAGTTCCGTAAATTTTAACCGTCATATACAAGCGCTTGCTGTCAGCTTCAGAATAAATGAGGACATGTCCGGGTGTATCATTGATAAATCTTAAATCCACGTTGCCTGCATAAACTGTGGCGTCAAAACCGGGTTGCTGGTTAAGCTCATAGTAACTAACTCGATAGCTATGGGGCAGCCGGCGGGTGATTTCCAATCCTGCATTTAGCAAAGCGCGAAAAGTGGTGGTGCTTACCTGACAAACACCACCGCCGAATTCCAGCAGAGTGCTGCCGTTGCGGATGACGTAGGCTTGTTGATAACCGGTTTCGTCGTTGACCGGCCCAATGGTTTTAACAAAAGAAAATTCTTCTCCGGGCGGTACAATAGTTAGGCTCAGTTTATCCGCAGTCACTTTCACATTGTGTATTCTTGAGGGAATTGAGTGATAGTAATAGGTTTCTCCAAACCCGATCAGCTCGTTAATGCCCAAGTCGTTGGTGTCAGCCAAGGATATGTCTGGTTCAGCTTTTTGTAGGGCCAAGTTGAGGGTCGCGGGAGTTTGCCCATTTTCAACTTCTGTTATAGCTTGCTCTAATTGCTGCTGGGTTTTTTCCTGATTGAGCTCGAGCCCGAATTCGTGAGGCTTAAAAGCGGTTACTTCCAGAGTGTCTGGGTTGTATTCAAAGACGGCGTTGGTTGGCGGCTGATCTATTTCTTGCGCCCAGACTTCAATTAGTTCTTGAATAGCTTCTTGGTTATAGCCGCCAGGCCAGTTGAGCAACTTAATTAATTGTTGATCGTTGACGGTTTTTTGAATAATCGGGTGGTCGGGCAGCTGATCATTTTCAACCTCTTGGCTAACAAGGGTTATTTTTTTACCCACAAAGGCTTGAACGCGCTGCCGGGCTTGCTCTAATTGTTGCTCATCAAGAGTCAAGTTTTGATGAGTAACTACTGCCTGAATTTGGTGGTTAGCTTCAGGTTGAGAATTCAGAGCAGAGCGTATTTCTGATATAGCCTGCTGCAGTGTTTGTTCTTTATCTAGTGATATTTTGTCTTCGCCAGGTATATGTACCAGACTGTCAGGGTTATCACTGGATTGAAGCTCGAATTGCGGCCTTTTTCCATCCCGATCAACCTCTTGTTTAAGTTGAGCAATGTTTTGCTGCAATAAAGAGTGATTAAGTCGATGCTCAGATTTAATGTTCTGTGGATGCTGTAAAAGAACTATTATTGCTTGGGCATTTTTGATTACGCCGCCTTGCCGACCAATCTTAAAAGCGGTTTTAAGAGCCTGTTCATAGTCTCTGCCTTCAATAATTTCTGCTAAATCAACAGTTTGAGATTGATCCTTATAATAGATCGTTAGCCGCATCTGCACAGGTTCGCTTTCTGCATCTTGTTTCTCAAGTTTTTGCTTGGCTTCGCTTAAGGTAAGCCCGCCCAAACTAATTTGATCAACCATCACACCTTGATAAAAGCGTTGCTGGTAATAAAAACCAAAGCTAAGAGTTAGTAGTAAAAGTGATACTACTAATCCAATCAT
This sequence comes from uncultured Pseudomonadales bacterium, assembly GCA_964609285.1. Taxonomy (GTDB): domain Bacteria; phylum Patescibacteriota; class Microgenomatia; order UBA1400; family PJMF01; genus CAZSQY01. The sequence continues at coordinate 17,635 of CAZSQY010000010.1, read as the reverse complement.
TAAGCCGCACAACCAGCGGCAAGAGGATGTTTTAAAAAACGAGCTGATTTTACCGAAGCAGCATTTGTTTTTTGAGTTGTTTTTCTGGAGATTGACAGGTTTCTGCTTGCTTGGTTTTTGTTTAGATTCCTCAGGATTTGACCCATTCTGGCGCCATGGAAAATTTAGTTTTTGGAAATATGGCTTAACATCAAGCATAAGGTGTATTATAACTGTTTTTGAATAAGTTTTTAGAGAAAGGCGTGAAGTAAATTTGAGCTGCAATTCTGATTTTAATTCTGATTTATAGATCGCAGGTTGCTTGTCGCACTTGCCCCTCAGATTGGTTTAATTGTTTATCTTTATCTTGTTTCAACCAATATATCTATAGTATAGTTATTACATAAATAGACAATAGAACTATGGCTAACAACTCTCAACTGCCCAGGCCAAATATTCCCAATCCCACTTCTCAGTCGGGCGGAAAGGCCCCACAACCAGCTCAAACCGGTGAGGGAACCCAATCCAATGGCAATACGCAGCCTAGTGCAGCTGCAACTCAGACGCAATCTCAGTATCAACCTCCGACGCAAACGAAGGCTCAAACCCCACCACCGGCTCCGGCCACGCCCGCAGCAGGATTGGATCCGCAGTCGCCAGGTGGAGCTCCGCCCGAACTTAACCCGCAAGGTCAGGTTACGCGCACCTCTGTTATCAGTCAAACCAGGCAGGGGCCATCCTACGACCAAAATGATTCAGGTTCTTTAGACCAAAGCAATAAGTGGCGCGGTGAAGCCGGATCTCAACCCAATCAGGCAGGAAAAACACTGGCTCAGGCTCCAATTAAGCCCACCCAGGCACAAGCACAGGAAGAGCAGTCTTTTAAGGGGGTAGAGCGGTTGACTGGCCAAGGCACGATTCAAGCAGATTCTTCTCAGGATCAGCCGGGTCGAGAGGCCCCATCTATTAGTAGCTCGGCCTCTGGTCAATTAGCTGGAACAGGACCGGGGAGTGCGCCAAATTTAACAGATACACCACCGCCGCCGCCCAAGGCAGGAGTTTCAAAAGACAAAACTCAAAAATCAAAAAAGCCCTCTTCAAAAACAGCTAGGGTTAAATCTGCGTCAACAAAGGATAACAAATTTTTAAAAATCATTCCTTTTGTTTTAGGTGGATTGGTGGTAATTGCGGCCGTGGCTTTTGGAATTAGTCGCGTTTTGGATGGGGGATCGATTTTTGATTTCAACTTCGGAGGAGGTTCGGAAACCGGCGATGATTCCACACCTCCAGCCGCATCTCAGCCTCAGGCTGGCACAAGCATCACCTATTGGGGTTTATGGGAGCCTAACTCAGTAATGCAAGAAATTTTTAATGAGTTTGAACAAGAAACCGGAATCAAGGTGCTTTATGAAAAGAAGTCGCCGCAAAATTATCGCACTCGTCTTCAGTCTGAAATTGCGGGCGGTCAAGGGCCGGATTTATTTCGTTTCCACGCAACTTGGGTGCCGATGCTGAGTGAGGAATTGGCGGCCATGCCAACCTCGGTCATGTCAGCCTCAGAATATCAACAAATTTTTTATCCAATTGCAGCGCAACAACTGCAGCATCAGGGACAAATTGTAGGTATTCCTTTGATGTACGACGGCTTAGGTTTGTATTACAACAAGGAAGTTTTGCGCGCAGCTAATGAAGAAGTGCCAGCCACTTGGGGCGACTTGCGTTTATTGGCTCAAAAACTAACTGTTACCGGCGAAAGTGGGATTGAGCGGGGCGGTTTAGCTATTGGCAACACTAGTAACGTGGAGCATTTTGCTGACATTCTGGGTTTGTTGATTTATCAGAATGGGGGTGATCCAGCCCAGCCATTCACCAGTGAAGCAAGAGATGCCATTAAATTTTATATTAGCTTCAATCAATCCGCACCAGTTTATAGCCCCAGCCTACCCAATTCAACTGTGGCTTTTGCCAGAGAGGATGTAGCCATGATGTTTGCTCCTTCGTGGAGAGTTTTTGAGATTATGGACATGAATCCTGATTTGGATTTTGGCATCGCGCCCGTGCCCAAGTTAAGCGAGAGTGAATACAGCTGGGCGACTTATTGGGCTGAGGGCGTTAATTCCAAAAGTAAAAATAAAGACGCTGCCTGGCAGCTACTTAAGTATTTGAGTTCTAAAGAGGTTTTGCGCAAATTATACTCATCGCAAAAATCAATTCGAGCCTTTGGAGAGATTTTCCCAAGACGGGATATGGCTAGTGAGGTCAGTGACGAGCTAGTTACGCCCTTTTTGCAAGACGCTCCTCAAGCTGAAAGCTGGTACCTGTGCTCGTATACTCACGACGACGGCATCAATAACAAGATTATTGGTTATTATCAAGATGCTGTTAATAGCGCCTCTTCGTCAGGGGTAGATGATGATATTTTGCAAACCCTGGATCAAGGCGTAAAGCAGGTTTTGCGACAGTATGGAGTGGATGACGCTGCCCAATAAATTTTTTCTTCTTGGTACAATGTTTTTATGCAGAATTTAGCCGTTCGGCTTGTTTTAACTCTGGCTTATGCCAGTCAATTTAAATTTCCCCTAACAACGCAAGAATTGCAGATGAGGTTGGTCGGCCCTGAGGTAGGAGAGGGTGCCGGAGAGCTGGCGACCAAAATTTTGGCAGATGAGGGGTGGGGCAGCTTGGAAGATGTTTTAGCTAAATTGGCTGAACAACAACTGGTGCAAAGTAAGGATAACTACTGGATTTTGAGTTCTGCTTTAGGTAAAGATTCTTTGTCAGACTTAATCAGGCAGCGGCATCGCAAACAGCGTTACTCAGCTCAGTTAAAAGCAAGCCTCAAGCCCCTAATACCTTTGGTTAAGCGTTGTAAGTGGATTAAGGCTGTGGCTGCAACAGGCTCGGTAGCAGCTGGGAGTGCTGACAAAAAGGCTGATCTTGATTTGATGGTTGTAGTAGAGGATTGGCTTTGGCTAACGCGCTGGCTGTTATTAGTTTGGGCTTTAATTTTGGGTAAAAAAAACTGGCCTTGGCAAAAAAAGCAGGACAAATGGTGTTTTAATGTTTTTTTAAAGCAAGATGAATTGGCTTTACCGGAGAGTAAGCACAATTTGTACTTTGCTTACGAAGTTTGTCAAACTGATTGGATTTATGACAATGACTCGATTTGCCGCGATTTCTACCAAGCTAACCAATGGGCTGAGTCGTATTTACCTAATTGGTATGAGCAGTTGAGGCAGTCAGCAGCTGATAGCGAAAATAGTTCTGTGGTCAATCCTGATTTGTTAAAAATTATTTCTGTTTTTTTTAATCAGCTTAATTTCTTGAGTTACAAATTACAAAAACGCCATTTGCAGCGTAAAAATAAAATTCCGATACACAACATGGCTTTAGGTCAAGCTTTTTTACACGATGATGTTAGTTATAAAAAGTATTTGCGGTTAACGCTTTCTTAAAAGTAGGTTGGAAAGTAGGTGGCCGTGAGCCACAGCCCGGCTTGCGGTAAAATGTTATTAGGTACAAAATTAAGTGAAACATTTGTTTATGACTCAGAAATATTACTTGCCTTTGGAGATAAAACAGCAGCTGCAAAAAGCCCATGATAATAGTGGAGTTGTAGTTTTGGCGACAGGAGTGTTTGATTTGCTACATCGTGAGCACATTAATTTTTTAGAACAAGCTAAGGCAGCCGGTGACATTTTGCTGGTGGGAGTGGAAACTGATGAGCGGGTGCGGGTGATTAAGTCAACTAATCGACCCGTCAACAGTGAGCAAGAGAGGGTGAAAAAACTTAAGCAAAGCGGCTTACCCGACGCCGTGTTTTTACTGCCTAAGAGTTTTAATCAAGAGCGTGAACACCGGGCTTTTCTTAGAACGGTAGAGCCTGATATTCTAGCTGTGTCGTCTCACACTCCACATCTTAAGCAAAAGAAAAAACTCATGGAGGAAATTGGTGGCAAATTACAAGTCGTTTACCAGCAAAATCCCGAGCTTTCGACCAGCCAAATTTTACAAGAGCGGCAAAATAAAAACAAAAGCGGCGGTTTTGAAGACAAATCGCTGACTGAAGGAGGGCAAGCATGAATTGGTGGCAGCGTTTTATTTTATTGTTGCTGATAATGCTGGCTTTAGCCGCCGGATTTTATTTTTGGACTCAAAACCAAGCCCGCCAGCGCAGCCAGGCCCCGGTGGATTCTTCTCGCGTCCCGCAGCTTGAACTAACTTCTGGCGGAGAGGTGGTGGCTCAAGGCTTTTTACGCAGAGGAGAAACCGAATATTTTTTACAAACAGAACAAGGATCAAATTTAAGAGTGATGAGCCCTAATCAGCATTTGGGAGTTTATTTAGATCAGAAATTGCGAGTGACAGGCGACATGAAAGCTGGTCAGTTGGAGATTCGCAAAATTGAGATTTTGGAGTGAGATTTAGAATGAGAGGTTGGACAGAGGAAAAATTTATAAAAATAATCAGAAACCGCTGTCGCTGTTAGCGAATTTATTATGATTTGTACCCCGTTCCCACTAAGTCCCGCTTAGTGGGAACGGGGTACAAATCAGAATGGGGGTCTAGGGGGATCCCCCCTAGTGGAGCTTCGGGGTGAAATACCCCGTAAGCGACAGGGGAGCAGGCTTTGTCTCCTGTTGGAGACAAAACGCTGAGGGGCTTGCCCCTCAGAAATGAGCCCCTTTCTAATCTAATACTAATTTGCGAATTTATTTTATGGCAAAAACTAAAACTCAATATGTGTGTCAGAATTGTGGGGCGAAATATCCCAAATGGCAGGGGCAGTGTACTGAGTGCGGCGAGTGGAATACTTTAGTCGAAGAATTACTTGAATCCAAATCCAAGTTACGCAGTTTAGGCGTGCCTCAACCTTTGGATCAGGGGCAGTTAGATAAAATTTTACAGACTCGCCCAGAGATCAAAGCTGCTAGCGGCTCAAAATCGCGTTTTTCTACAAATATTGGAGAACTGGACCGCGTTTTGGGTGGTGGAATTGTGCCGGGCGCAGTTATGTTGATTGGGGGAGAACCAGGGATTGGCAAATCGACGTTGCTCACACAGGTATCTTTGTTGGCGGCGGCGCAAAATGGAGCAAGCAACAAAGACTCAGAGGATGGACGGGCCGAGGATCAGGATAATATTGGAACGTCCCCCACACTCTATGTTTGCGGAGAAGAAAGTCCTGAGCAAATTAACCTTAGAATCAATCGAGTTTTAGATAACGAACAGTTTTTATCAGCACAAAGGTTAGGTCAAGCTTCGGGTAATTATAAACAATTGATTGATCAAAATTTACAATTTGTTACTACAACTGATGTTGACCAAGTGGCGGCTTTGATTCACAAGCTTAAACCAAAGCTGGTAGTGGTTGATAGTATTCAAGCCATGGCCACCAGTGATTTGACCGGAGCCAGCGGCAGCGTGGGCCAGGTGAGGGAATCAACCGAGCGCTTAATTAAGGTGGCAAAACCCGGCTCGATTCCGATTTTTTTGGTAGGACATGTTACTAAAGAAGGCACGATTGCCGGACCCAAGACCCTAGAGCATATGGTGGACGCGGTTTTGCAACTTGAAGGTGAGAGGACTGGCCAGTTTAGAATGTTGCGGGCTTTAAAAAACCGATTTGGCGCGACTGATGAGGTGGGGGTGTTCAAGTTGGTTGATTATGGCTACCAAGAGGTAACCAACCCCAGTGAGTTGTTTTTAGAAAACCAGGATTTGGATACTCCAGGTAGTGCTGTGACTTGTATTATGGAGGGCACTCGCCCCTTGTTGTTAGAGGTTCAGGCCCTGGTTAACCAGTCACAATTGGCCATGCCGCGCCGGGTAGGGCGAGGTATTGAGCTGTCAAGGATTCAGGTTTTGGCTGCAGTCTTGCAAAGACACACGCGTTTGCCTTTGGGTAATTATGACATTTTCTTAAGTGCAGCCGGTGGTTTTAAAGTCAAAGAACCCTCGGTTGATTTAGCTTTGGCAGCAGCCATTTCTAGTTCTTTGAACAATAAAAAAATACAAAATAAGACTGTTTTTATTGGTGAGGTCGGTTTGCTGGGAGAGATTAGGCCGGTGCCGTACTTGGACCGAAGGATTAAAGAAGCTAAGCGGCTCGGCTTTAAGCAGGTGCTGAGTACTAAGACACACAAGCAGCTGCGATCAGTTCTAAAAGAGTTCGGGTTGTTAAAATAGTTTCTATGCTAGTTATAGGAGGGCTTGAAGAGTTAATGCAGATAATGTACAAAAAAATGTACATAATTAGTTTTAAAATTAGGGTGTTGGCAAATATCTACTTCGCGTATCTTTCTCGGCTAACTCGAATCACCTTTTCTCGATTTTGATTGGTGTTGCTCAGAGGCGGTAGGGTGTGAGCCGGGAAGGGGCGGGAAATAATATTATCAATACTTATCTTGTTAATGACCTGATAGCGACCCAAGCTAACCAAGTCCTCGGGTGTGTAAAGATTGCTGTATTCTTGGGCAAAGAGGCGGGCGTCATCAGCTCCCATCACAAAGCTGGCAATGCTGCCGCAGTTGCCAAAGATGGCCTTTTGCACCTCTTCGGGTATTTGGGCCACGTATTGATTGGCTAGGGTTAGATCAAGGCGATACTTGCGGGCCTCAGACAGAATTTTAACAAATGACTCAGTGGCAAAGTTTTGGAACTCATCCACATATAGATAAAAGTCTTTGCGTTTTTCCTCCGGGATATTGACTCGGTTCATGGCAGCCAGCTGGATTTTGGTAATTAGCATTGCTCCCAACAGAGTGGCGTTGTCTTCACCTAGTTTGCCTTGAGATAAATTGGCTAACAAAATTTTGCCCTCGCTCATTAACTCTTCAATGCTAAAGGAACTATGGGTGGCATCAACCACATTCCGAACTAAAGGCGAAGACACAAATTGACCAATTTTGTTCAGAATTGACGAAATAGACTCATTTCGTAGTCTATCATGAAGCTGATTATATTCGTCCAACCAGTAGTTTTTTAAGACTGGATCCTCCAATTTATCCACGATTTTGTGGCGGAATTTTTTGTCAGTCAGGAGCTGAATAACATCTGACAGTTTGGCCTGCGGATTGGATAACAGGGTGAGCAGGGCATTGCGCAAAATATATTCCAACCTCGGGCCCCAGGAATAGCCGTAAAGTTTATGAAAAATAGAAATAATACCGGAGGCGATCAGTTCGCGGTGCTGTACATTTTCACCTTCAAACAGATTAAGTTTAACAATTCGGTTATCGGTGTCGGCCGGGTTAAAGTAGATTACGTCGTTAATCCGGTGGGAGGGGATAAAGTCAAGCAAGATCTCAATTAGGTCTCCGTGCGGATCAATTACCGCCATTCCCTCGTTATTTTTTAAATCGTTGATGGCCATGTTGGCCAGCAGGGTAGATTTACCGGTGCCGGTTTTCCCTATTACATACATATGCCGCCGCCGGTCAGCCCGCTTGAGGCCGTATTTGGTCAGTTGGTTTTTGTAAGTGGTTTCTGCAAAAACATTAATTTTGTTTTTAAGTTCATTCGGGGTGTCACTGGTAACGATTGGCAGGTTTTCCGGTGGCTCGCCCGGCAGAGATTTGCCCCAGGCAATGTTGGGAATACTGGCTAGTTTTTGATTGGGCAGGTGATAGAGAGTGGCTAGTTCATCAACTGATAAATGCATTTTGGGACTGCGAGCAAAACTACGCGCCAACATGGTTTTAAAAAAATGTTTTTTAAACAAATTAGCTTTTTTAAGCTGCAGGGAATTGCCTTGGCTCTGAGTCATGGTGTTGAGGCTGCTGGCTAGAGTTGTCAGCATCAGGCGGCTGCGATTGGGGTTAAGTGTTGAGACCGCAATCTTAATGGCAGCTCTTAAGCCTTGATTTTTAAGCTTTTTTTCGATCAATTCTTTAGTGGAGCCACTAGTTTTGGTAGCGGGGTTTTCTGAGCCAGTCTCGGTTCGGGGTTCAATCAAATTCCAACCTTTGCGCTTCCAGCCCTCATTGCTTTGATCCAAAATAAATTGAATACTGATGAGGTCAAGCGGCTGAGCTTTAGATAAGGCTGACAAGAGCGTGGCTAGAGGGTCAACGTCAGTGAAATCTTTATAAGTTTTAAGAGAATAAATTTCTGACTGCTTGAGCTTGAGCAAGCCAAGTTCCAGGTAGCGCTCTTGATAGTAGCCGGACTGATGATTTTGAGGCGAGGGTAAAAAGTTGGTAAGCGGATCACCCTTAATTTCTGTGATTAAAACTTGAGGAAAGCCGGCTCCCAGGCTGGCTTTGATGTATTCTGTCAGGCGCGTAGGGCAGTGGCATAAAAAATAAATAGTTTGATTTTGGATCATAATCTCAAAACTCAAATGTTCGTTTTGGCCGAGTAGTTTATCGATTAAGCTGTTTTTTATCCGGGGTAGGGTAGAAAATAACTGAGCAGCTGATTCCGGTGTGTGCTCAGCATCGCGTCCGGTGCGTAGTTCAAGGGTGGTGTGGGTTGCAGGCATAAGCTCAATTAACATTTTATCTGCTTTGAGAGAGTAAATCCAATTTTTGAATCAGTTGCTAAAGGTTTTAGAAGTTATGAACAAGTTATTCACAGAGATTTGTTTTAAAAAATTGATGTGGAAAACTAAATAGATTAGCCTGAATTTGTAGTGAAAATAATTTTATAAGATAGTATTTATTTCAAAGTGCCTGATGTTATAGGTTGACTTTAGACTAGTTTTGCAGTTATACTTGGTTTATAATATTAAAACTCGTGATGGCTGGTGTGGTTTGTGGGCAGGACACACCAGCCGCACGGGTTTTTTGTTGTTTTTTTAGATCGTCCTTGAGGTATGCTTGATTCTTTAGAAGCTTTTTATATCCCATAAGATTGTTAATTTGATTATTATAAGATATAATATTCTGAATCTGGCAATAATGATTATTGTAATAAATAAAGCCTGGTAGAGCTGGCAGAATTGGTTTCAGGCGATAAAATTTTAAGCAATCAAAAAGCAACCTAAATTTATGCAGTTAATTCTAAAGACAGAACCACAATTCCTTGAGCGCCACTTTTCTTATTTAGAGAAAAGTTTGTTGGGGCAATGGAGGCAGAGAGTTGATCCAACCAGGTCAGACTACTGGATCCGTTTTAGCTTACAGCCTCAGCCGGTAATTTCATTGGAGAAACGTGCTTCAAAACAAGCAGAGTCTTATTCACAAACAAAGTTGGCCCAAACAAACTTAGCCCCGCAAACAGCTTCAACCCCGGAAACACAGGTTTTTCCAGGCGAAAATATTTTTAGCGGCTTAAATTCGGATTTTTGGACTGGTGTGGCTAACTGGGCTATGGGATTTTTGATGTTGGCGGCGACCGTGGTTTTAATTGTAGTCTATGGCCCCCAACTTTATTATTCAGTTTTTGGCAGTGAGGCTGAAAAACTAGCCGCTAATTCAGTGCTGAATCAGCAGGCTGAGAGTGGTAAGAACACTACGCTTTTGGCTGAAATTACGCCTGCAGCTGAAGAAAATCTTGAGCAGGAAGACAAAAGTCAGGTTGAAGGCGTGCAGCGCTATTTACCGGAGAAAGACTCCAGTTTGCCTCAAGGAGATTGGATTATTATTCCCCGCATTGGAGTTTACACTCAGCTACAGCGCACTCCTGAGTCGCAAGAGGCGCTTGAAACTGGTGTCTGGTGGGTGCCGGACTTTGCTTTACCCGGAGAGCTAGATAGACCAATGATTGTAGCCGGTCACCGTTATGGTTGGCAATGGTGGTGGAAAACGGACTATTGGAAATATCATTCATTTTATAAGCTGCCGGAGTTAGAAGTAGGGGACCAAATCGAGATCATCTCAGATCAGCGTAAGTGGGTCTATGAAATTTATGCTTCAGAGGAAGATCAGGAGATTACTGACTATGAGGCGGATTTGATTTTATATACTTGCAAGTTTTTGAATTCGCCGATTCGATTTTTTAAATATGCTAATTTAGAAAATAAATAATGGTGAGCTGAGCTAAGGGGAAAATTAAAAATAATTCAGAATTAATGATTAAAATTAGCCGTTAAATCGATCTTTCTTTTGAATTGTGTTTGACACTTAATTAAGTTTTTGCCATAATAGGCAGGTAAGAAACGGGAAGTGGGATAGGGAAGACGAGCAGTCACTACAGAATTGCTCCAGAGAAAAAGTCCAATTTTTGAGTTCCAGTAAGTAAATCTTTTCACTTGTTCAATTTTAGCTTAAGTTAGCATCCCCGTACATATATACCCAATCATCAATTAACAAAATTATCCAATTCATTCCTTGTTTATGCCAAGAAAAAAGACTAGCGCTGCCGATCTGGTTGGACAGCCTTTAGATAAAACAAGCAAATCAGACAAAACAAGCACTTCTAAGAAACATAATTCCAATAAAAAACGAAATTCCAGTAAAACCAATAAAAATAATAATAGCAAGCAAAATTCAAGCACAGAAAGTAAAAACATGACTAAAGATAAGAAAAACAACGATAACAAAACTGACAAAAAACAGAAAAAGTCTTCGAGTAAGACGGCTGCGAGTAAATCTAGTCAGAAATCTAGTCAAAAATCGAAGGGCCGCAAATCTGATCAAAGCAGGTCTAGTAAAAATAAATCTAGCCGTCGGTCAAGTAATTCTCACAATAATTCTAACAGCGACCACCTCAACTCAATTCCGGACGGCGATTTGCCTACCGAAACAATTGAGGGTGTGCTGGATACTTCCCGCAATGGCCACGGGGTTCTGCGGGTGAAATATTCCGGGGGTGAGATGGATACCTACATTTCTTCTTCTCAGATGCGGCGTTTTAATTTACGCACTGGTGATTATGTGGTGGGCCCTGCCCGCCGCCCCAAAGAAAACGAGCGTTATTGGGGACTGTTACAAATCGATACGATTAATGGCATTGAAGCTAGTGAGTTTAGAAAGGTAGATAGACCCAAATTCAAGCAGTTAACTCCAGTCTATCCTGATGAGCAAATTAAGCTGGAGATCGGCCGCGAACCTTTGGATTTGCGCATTATTGATATGGTGGCTCCAATTGGTAAGGGCCAGCGCAGCTTGATTGTGTCGCCGCCTAAGGCGGGCAAGACTACTTTATTAAAAAATATTGCCACCGGCGTGGCACAGAACGCCCCGGAAATTCATTTAATGGCAGTTTTGGTAGGGGAGCGCCCTGAAGAGGTGACCGATATCCGCCGCCATATTGCTAAAATTACAGATGACGTTGGCGAAGTGGCTGCGAGCAATTTTGATGAATCAGCTGAAAATCAATGCAGCGTAGCCGAGCTGGCTTTGGCCCGCGCCAAGCGGCTGGTCGAAACCGGGAAAGATGTGGTGATCTTGCTTGATTCAATTACCAGGCTAGCCCGGGCTTACAATCTAGCCATGCCAACTTCGGGCCGAACCTTGTCAGGTGGTTTTGATCCAGCGGCTTTGTTCCCACCCAAGCGCTTTTTTGGAGCTGCGCGCAACTTTGAAGATAAAGGTTCTTTAACTATTGTTGGCACAGCTCTGGTTGACACCGGTTCGCGCATGGATGATTTGATTTATGAGGAGTTTAAAGGCACCGGCAACCAAGAAATTCATTTGGATCGGCGTTTAGCCGAGAGACGAATTTATCCGGCAATTGATGTGCAACGTTCCGGCACACGCAAAGACGAACTTTTGTTAGACTCCATGACTTATCAAGCTGTGGTAACTTTGCAAAGAATGCTCGACACTTTGGGCAAAGAAGAGCGGACTTCAACTTTGATTGGTCAGCTCAAGCGGACCGACTCAAACAAGGATTTCTTAGCCAGCTTAAAGGCCGGTTAAGATGAAGTGAGGTTAAAGTGCAGTAGGGGTTGATATGTGTTTTTGGAAGCTTATCTCCAGGCTACTTCTTGAGTAAAAATTTGATTGATTGACTTGCTTAAACATGCTAGAATGGTTTCTCATCTGGTTTGTTTTTTACAGTTTTGGAAAGAAAAAGACTGATAAGAGGGAGAAAATAGCTGATTTTGGCTGTTTTCTTCTAAAATATAGTTTTAATCATAGTTCAGACAGGGCGGCGACTGATACCAGGCTAAACCGGATACCTATGTCAAGAATCACTATCGAGTTTAAAACACCAGCTTTTGTTAAAGATATTGGCGAGTTTTTTCGTTTTATCCGCTACTATATTGAACTGCGCGGTTATGGCTGGTTTGAGAAATTCGAGCACTCCAAAGATTTTCTAGTTGATATTTTATATAAAAAGCGAGGTCGCTACTCGCGGCCGTTTTTACACGCCGGCATGGTGGGGCTCATTGCTCTAGTAGTGACCATTGGCCCGGTGGCTTTAACCCAAGCCGATCATGAGCAACAGCGTCAGCCATCCGCACCTGTCTTGGCCACAGCCACGGCCTATGCTCCTGATTTTTACACTTTGCAGGCCGAGGAGGTGAGGCAGTACCGTGGCGGCGAGATCATCACTCATGTCGTTGAAGAGGGAGAGACTCTGTCTAGTATTGCGGATCGCTATAGTTTATCAATTGACACCATTTTATGGGAAAACGATTTGACTGAGTCCAGCAAGATCAAGCCGGGGCAGGAGTTGAGAATTTTGCCGATTGACGGTGTGCGCCACAAGGTTAAAAGCGGTGAGACCATTTATTCGGTTGGCAAGCGCTACGGCCTGGATGCATCTCAGGCGCAGATGATTGTTGACTATCCTTTTAATGAGTTTTTAAATGATGAAACTTTTGAGCTGGTAGCAGGTCAATGGCTCATGATTCCGGAAGGAGTGGTGCCTGAGGCCAAAGCTGCTGAGCCGGCCGCGCAGCGAGTGGCGCGCGTGCCTCTTACGCCAGATGCCGGCAGCGTTACCGCTCAAGGCAGTTTTATCTGGCCGGCGGCCGGCCGTATTACCCAAGGCTATCGTTTTTACCACAAGGCGATTGATATCGCCAACCAAGGTGGGGGGCCGATTTTAGCTGCCGACTCAGGTGTGGTCACAGCAGCGGGCTGGCCCAGCGGCTGGGGTTATGGTAATCGAGTGGTAGTTGATCACGGCAATGGTTTCTCAACCTTATATGCTCATCTGAGCACAGTTCAAGTTCAAGTAGGGCAGCGAGTTAACCGCAGCGATGTGTTGGGGCAGATGGGCACAACCGGTCGCTCAACCGGCATCCACCTTCACTTTGAAATTCGCCATGGCGGAGTTTTGGTTAACCCTTTAAGTTATTTGTAAGCTCATGCTGTATTTTAGTTTTTCAACCCTAAACAATGATTGATTTAGTTAAGCTTAACCTACTAGCTGGAGACGGCGGTGATGGCCGGGTGTCGTTGCACCGCGAAAAGTATCGCCCCAAGGGCGGTCCGGACGGTGGTGCCGGAGGCAATGGCGGCCACATTATTCTTCAGGGTGATCCTAATATAAATACGCTTAAGCATTATGCCGGGGTTAAAGATTTTACAGCTGAGAATGGCCGGCCCGGTGGTAAAAACAACAAACACGGTCAGCAGGGGACAGATGTGGTTTTAAAAGTACCGCTGGGCACAGTGGTTTGGTTGGCAGCGGAAAACGATGCAAGTGGCAAAAGGCGAAAAAAGTACGAAGTGCCATCGGTTGAGTTTGATTTAGAGGAAGGGGCAGACGAGGAGCAAGAGGTAGATGAGGATCAAGCGGCGGGCGAGGATCAATTGGCAGCAGAAGACAGTCAAGAGTCTGATCAACTTAACCCTTTCCGTTTACATATTAACCGAAACAGAGACGAAGTCGAGTTTGAAAAATATTTTTTACAGGAGGAAGGGCAGCGGCCTCCAGCCAAAGAGCAAGACCAAGTGCTGCCGGTCGATCCTGCTCGGGAAGCGGTACCGGCCAAAGATTTTAGCAAAGATATTTTTCCCGACGAGCCTAATCAGCAAGCCAGGGATCAAGATAAGGCTTTAGAAAGTTCTCAGACAGCCATTAAGTTGGTTGAAATTCGTCATAAGGACCAACAAGTGGTGCTATGTCAGGGAGGCTTTGGCGGTCGGGGAAACAGTTCGTTTAAGAGCTCTACCAACCGCACTCCGTTGGAGGCAGAGTACGGCACGCCGGGTGAGAAAAAAACAATTATTTTAGAGCTGCGTTTGTTGGCTGATGTGGGCTTAGTTGGTTTTCCCAATGCAGGCAAAAGCACGCTGCTATCTCGTTTGACCGAAGCTCATCCGAAGATTGGTAATTATCCTTTTACAACTCTGGAGCCGCAGCTGGGAGTCATGACCAGCGATGATGGTCAAAAAGAATTAATTGTGGCTGATATCCCGGGTTTGATTGAGGGCGCTAGTCAAGGCAAGGGTTTGGGAGACAAGTTTTTACGCCATATTCAAAATTGCCAGGCCTTGCTTTATGTTTTGTTTTTAAAGGAGGGTGATGTTTTTAACGAAGAACTGAGCTTGGAGGATAAGGCTGAGTTGGTTTGGGAGCAGTATCAGCAGTTAAAGGAAGAGCTGGAAGATCATCATCCGGAATTATTAGATAAGGATTCCTTGGTGAGTTTAAATAAAATTGATCTTTACAGCGATGATTTGTTGTTGGCGATAGAAGACTTTTTTGCCAAGCGACATGAGGAGGTTGTTTTTTTTAGCGGCATTACCGGCGATGGTTTGTCGCAATTAAAACAGGCCCTGTTTAAATAGGGCCTGTTGACTATTTTGTTGTTAACGAATGAATTTCAAGTTTTATTCTTCAACTGTTGGTTCTTCTTCAGCTTCTTCGTTTGTTTCTTCTGGCTCTCGTGGTTGATTTTCGTCATCGGTTAAGATCTCTTCTTCAGGCGCAATTTGAGGACTTTCTTCCAACTCTAGTGGTGTACTGGTGCTGGGAGCAACAGTCCGCTCGCTGCCTTCTTCTAGGTTTTGGTTGGTGAGATCCAGTTGCGGTGAAAGCGATGTATCTGGCTGAGTTTGGGTTGTGTCACCTGTACCCGGCTGCATGGCTTGTCCAGCAGCTCCAGCTTGTGCCTCGATCTGTTCTTCAAGCTGAGCCAAAGCTTCTTCCACAATCTGGTAATCTTCAGAACCAGCTTCAAGCAAGATTAAAGCTTGTTGCCAGGCCTGTTGAGCCTGTTCCAACTGCTGAGCCATTGCTAGGGCATTGCCTAGGTGGAAGTAGCCGGCCGCTAGGTCTGGTTTAAGGTTAGTAGCTTGCTGATATAAGTTGGCTGCTTGTTGAATTTCTTCTTGTCCAAGCAGGAGGTGGCCTAGCTGTAAGCGCAGCAATGGGTTGCTGGGATCTGCGGAAATAGCTTCAACATAGGCACTAACCGCCCATTGATCAGCCCCCTCAGCACTATCAATAAGTTCTTGATAAATTTGGGCTAAAACTGTCCAGTTGCGGCTGTCGAGCGGATCAATAGTAGTGGCGGCTCGGCCTTCTCGCACAGCTTGGCTGACTAATTGTGAAACCTGTTCCTGCTCTTGCTCAGTAATGTCAGTTTTATTGGATAAAGCTAGAGCAATCTGCAGGTTGGTTAGAGCATAAGTCCGGCGGTGGGCATCCATGTATGGATTTAAGACCACAGCCTGCCGTTGATGATCATAGACCTGAATCGCATTATTTTCCAGATAACCTTGGTTTGCTAAATATTGCTGATGATAGCTGGCCCAGGCCCGGCCGGTCAGGTAAGTTAAGAAGAGCAGGGCAGCAAACATGAGACCTGTGGTCCCGAGTGTAATCCAATAGTTGGTTTGGCTGCGGGCTGCTGCACCCTGTACGCCTTTGGCGCGGCCTCCATCAGTAGAAGCACTTAAGGCTTTGAGTTTAATAATTGAGAACTCCTCCACGAATTCTATGGTCCAGAACAGGAGAAGTATAGCCTGTAAGCCTAGTAAGACAATGTTGGGCGGGAGCAAAAGCTGAACAATAAAGGTAGCAGCCAGCATCCAAGTTAAGGGGCTGTCCTTAAAATTCACTTCAGGATCTTTGTTAAACAAGACTTTGAAAGCTAAGAAAAACCAGGCTGCCAGTCCCAAAATACCCAGCTGCACAATCATGGTAAAAGGCAGATTAGAGCCGGACCCAAAATTGACTTGCCAGTATTCAGTGCTATTCAGCCAAGTAGGGCGGTAGCGCGAGAAAATATTAGAGTAAGCTTCGGGTCCGTGGCCAATTAAAGCCGACTTGGGGGCCCGCATGCTGTCTAAAGCGACTGACCAGCTGGCTGACAGAGGAGTGAGAACAATCTGCGCTTCTTGTCCGGGTAAGAGAGACCATAGGTGTAAGCCCAGGCCCAAAACCAGGAGGGGCACAGTAATAGTGTGTAAGATAGAGATTTTTTTGTGTTTGATAATGTCAACTACTACACCAACTAAAGCTATAGCAATAAATTGGGCTGCCACTAGGGAAGAACCGGCCAGATTAAATAGCAAGTTATGCTCTAGTTCAAAGCTGGTTAGCATGTTGACTAGATGGCTGGGTCCATAACCCAACAGTTGGAGCAGGGTAGTGAGACTCAAGATTGAAGCAGAGACGGCTAAGGTTGGCACTACCCAGCGAGTTGAGCGTTTTTCTCCGAGCGCTCCGCCGAAAAGTGGAATAGCGGCTAAACATAAGTAGATGCCGCCATAACCCAGTAAGTTTTCAACCGGGTAATTTTGCGTAAAGAGCGTCGAGGCTAGGCTGGCTGCCCCGAACAAAACCAGGGGGAGAGTGAGGGGCGAAACCACAATTCTCCAACCTTGTTTTTTAAATGAATGATAAAGAAAGAAGCCGGTCGTTACGATGGCGATGGCAAAGACGACAAACAGCTTGGTGTGCATAATAAAATTGTTGGTTAATGGGACGACTATTAAAGGTAGTAAAAAGGCCAGAACCAACATCACAATCGAGTAAACTCGATTAAGACCTGTTTGCTGCGGGTCCCTACTTACAGCTTGGGGCTCGCTGGTTATTGGTTGGGGGTTATTGATGGTTTGAGTGTTAACTTGATTGTTAACGCCTTGTGGGTTTTGTTCTAGCATAAGAATAAAGATCCGTCGTTACGACTTTTTATAACTAATAAGACTGATTGGACTTACTGCTTGCCGCTGGGTAAGTCCAATTTAAACTTGTGTTAAGTTTTGCTATTATTGTTGTAAGCTGCAAAGCTTCAACTATAATCAAATTATGGATAAAAAAGATCTGCCCGACAAGGGGGAAAAAGACCCGAATTTTGCTTCGGTTAAAGCAAAAAAGCTTGATTTCAGCGCAGGTATAACCTTAATTGAGGTGATGATAGTGGTAGTTATTTTGGGTATTATTATCCTGGCAGCCCTCTGGGCTTACAACAAACAGCTGTCTAAAGCTTATGATGCTAAGCGCAAGGACGACTTGCAAAAAACTGTGGCGGCTTTTGAAGAATACTATAACGATTACGATTGCTATCCTGAACCTGGTGTTTTGTATTTGTGCGGCCAACCTTTAACCGGTCATCGCTCTGACACTGCTTATCTGCAGGAAATTCCCTGTGATCCTAAAACCAATGAGGCATATAGGGCTTTAACTTTAAATGGAGATCAATGCCAAGGAGTTAAGATTTTGGCTAAGCTGAGTAATCCGCTGGATAAAGATATTGAAACCGCCGGCTGCAACGCAGAAACCGGCTGCGGCTGGGACGGCCACCCTGAATACAATTACGGTGAAGTTTTGGGTGGGTTTATGACCAGTGACAATTGGCAGC
>CAZSQY010000009.1:17524-21978 GCA_964609285.1 uncultured Pseudomonadales bacterium | reverse complement strand
TTAACCAGGCTCACATAATTAGAGTTATTGAAAGTACTGTTCGCTTGGTTGAACACTCTCATCTCACACATCTTTACATAAATATAAAAATATATGGCTGAATCCATATATTTTTATATGCGGAGGTGGTGAGATTCGAACTCACGTAGCCTTGCGGCTCTGGTTTTCGAAACCAGTGCAATTGACCACTATGCGACACCTCCTTGAAAATTCTTAATGTACACCCGGCGGGATTCGAACCCACGACCTTCTGTTCCGCAAACAGACGCTCTATCCAGCTGAGCTACGGGTGCTAAACTAGAACTCTATTTTACCGTTTTTAATGTCTTTTGTCAGGAGTTGAGCCTTGTTAACAGGCTTATAAAAAGGGGCAGCTAGTAGGAATGTATTTTGCCAAGTCAAAAATTTCCACCAGTCTTACTAAAAAAATACCCCCACCTAACCAGGCGGCGAACAAAGCTGTGACTAGAACAGCACCGGCTGCTATGTCGCGAGCACGGCGGGTGGCTTGGTAACTTAAATGCTCATGATCACGAATCAAGTCTGCCAACTCTTCAATCGCAGTGTTGAACAATTCTGCAGCCCAGACTAAAGCAATCAGGATATAAACTATAAACCATTCCAGACGATCCAGACCAATGATGGCGCCCAGAATTAAAACAGCGAGCGCTGCAAACCCATGAAATCGCATGTTGCGTTCTTTAAAACCGGAGACAATACCGTTAAAAGCGTTGGGGAAAGCTTTAAAAAATTTTGAAATTTTCTGCATGGATTTCATTATAAACAAACAAGCTTAAAAGTATACAATTTAAAACTTAGAATGGCTTAATAAAAAAAATTCCTTAAATCACTGGGTTTTACAGCTTTACGCCGATTCTTTTCGTTCTGACGCCTATGTTGAATCTTCCTCTCAGCATCCCTTTTTGCCCGATTCTCTTTTAGACGTTGTTCTGCATCTCTTTTTTTATTTTCTAGATTGAATATTGGCATATACCCTCAATTATAACATCAACTAAAACAGCCGTCCCTGCCGTTTTTCCTCTTGCTTTTTTTTCAACCTTTCCCGAACTTTAATCAACTTCTCATCAGTCATAGTTTTTAACTCTTCATTCTTTATCTCATCTAAAAAAGGCGAGGCTTGGCGTTTCTGCCTCCAGCGCTTGCGAGTATAAAGCAAGCTCACTCCTTTTTTTGCCCGTGTTAAGCTTACATACAACAAATTACGTTCCTCTTGTTGCTGATTAGTCTCTAGCGGCAAGAATTTAGTATCACTCTTTTTCATTTCCAAAGGCACCAAGCCCTGCTCAAACCCCAGCAAATATACCCAATCAAACTCCAGGCCTTTAGCTGCATGCATGGTAAGCAAACCAATTTTGTCTGCGGTGTCGTCATAAAAATCAGTTTTTTGCAAATCCTCGACATACTTAATAAAAACTTTCAAAGGTTTTTCTTGGTCATTAAACTGCAAAAATTCGATGCGCAGCTGCGGCCAGTTTTTAAGATCATCTTCCGAGTCAATCAACTTAGATTCAAGCAGCTGTTGCTCAACAATATCAAGCAAGCTCAATAAGCTTGCTTTTTTATCCAAAGCCTGTTGCAAAATCTCACAGCTATTCTCAACAAACCGAATACCGTTTTCTACCTCAAGAGTTACAATTTTTTGACCTAAGACACGACCCACAGCTTTTGTTAAGCTTAAATCAAATTCCTCAGCTAATTGAAAAATTTTAGCTAAATTTTTTTCTGATAAAGCGAGCAGCTTATTTTCTAATAAATCTAACCAGATCTGATCTTTAACCTCATCATTTTCAGCCAAAACTAAACGCAGTAAATCTATAACCAAAGACACATCCGGCTGCGCATATAAAGACTGACTGCCAACTTTTTGATAAGGCAAACCAACTTCTTTTAGCTTATCCTCGATCACACTCCCCAGCTGGTGAATGCGGTAGATAATGGCAAAATCAGTCAAATCAGTCTCTTTTTCTTGATGAAACTCACTAGCCTGCAACAAGCCGGTGCCGCCCAGTTTTTTCTCAATGTCAGCCAGAACCCAGTCTGCTTCTGTGTAAGGATTGAGCGTTTCAATCACTCGCACAACTCCCGGCTGTTTAATACTTGGTTCTAATTTTTGTGCTTGAGGAAACAGCTGAGCTGCTGTCTCTAAAATCTGGGGCCGGCTGCGATAATTAATTTTTAACTGGTGTTTACCTAATTGAGGGAAATCTTGTTCTAAATTTTCAAAAGCTAAAGCAGTGGCACCTCGAAAGCCATAAATTGCCTGGTGAGGATCGCCGATCACAAAAGTCTGCTTAAGTTGAGGAGCCCAGGCTTTTACTAACTGGTATTGCAATGGGCTTACATCTTGAAACTCATCAACTAAAACATAGGCAAAATTTTCCAGACTATTTTGTTTAATCGCCTCCAACAACTCAATCATCAAATCATCAAAATCATATAACTGCTGAGTCTTCAGATAGCGTTGATATTCTTGATACCAACTCTGAATTGCTGAAGGCAGACTCTTAAGCAAACCCGGATCATTCTTGATCTTGCTTAACAGCAATAACAAATCTTTAGCCGCCAAACCCAAGTGACGCTCGCGAGCGATTTTTTTCACCAATCTCTGTTGCCGTTTTTCTGTTAGCAGCTGACTGGTTTGTATTTGAGGCACATGGTTTAAGGCGAAAGAATGAAAAGTTCCAAGCTGCAGCTGTTTAGATTGCTTGCCCAAACTACCGGTTAAGCGTTCCTCTATCTCATGCGCAGCCCGGTGGGTAAAAGTCATGGCTGCAATTTGCCCAGGTTTAACCCCGGACTCGAGCAAGCTAATCATTTTGGCAATTAAAGTTAAGGTTTTGCCTGTACCCGGCCCAGCCTTAACCATCACTACAGACCACTTATCTTGTATGGCTTGAATTTGCGCCTTGTTAAGTTGAGAAACAAGATCTCTCATATGTTATAAAACATTGGCGTAATTAAAAACTCAAAACCCCAGTCCCATCTGCCCTTGAAATTTTTCCAATTCTTGTTCATCTTTAAACACTTTAATTTCTCCATAAACTCCATCATAGCCTGGCGTAACATGCACTTTACCTTGGCGCATACGTTTTATCGCCTCAGCCATAACCGGAAATCCGGCAGCTTGAATCTGTTCTATTTCTATTTGGCGCAAAATCTTAAACTCGCTGCCTAAACTGGCCAGTATTTTTTTATATTTAGATTGAACTGTTTTAGTTTGAGTGCCTTTCACCCCTTCCACTTCAGCAATAATTTCCGGCAAAGGAATGATATATTCAACTTTTTTATGCTCTTTTGGCTTGTAATCTGCTGACCGCTGCGCTAACTGATGCACTCTGTAATCTACTCCCAACACTAAGGGTTTGCCGCACTCAGGACAAATACCTTGATGTTTTTCTGTTTCCTCCGGGCTAAAAACCACGCCGCACTTACGATGGCCATCGTAATGATATTTGCCCTCCTGCGGATAAAACTCGATGGTGCCCACGAATCGCTCGTCATTAGTCCGAATGGCGTCCAGAATTTCAAAATAGTTTAAGTCAGTCTTTATTAAATTAGCTTCGCGACCCAGTTTACGCGGTGAGTGGGCGTCTGAGTTAGAAACTAAAGTTAAACCATCCAAATCTGCCACCCGCCAGTTCATATAAGGATCTGAGGACAAACCAGTTTCTATCGCCACAATTTCCTGAGATAAGTCGCCGAAAGCGGCCTGAATAGAATCAAAACCAGACTTTGACCCAAACATAGCAAACCAAGGTGTCCAGATATGAGCAGGAATGAGCAAAGCATCTTCATCTGCATCAAGCACAATTTTTAATAACTCGCGGCTGTCGAGACCCAGAATCGGGCGGCCATCAGCTTCCAAATTGCCAATTTGGTTTAACTTGCTGTTGATTTTAGCCACTGTTTCTAAATTTGGGGCTAACACTACGTGGTGCAGTTTGCGCACCTCACCACCACGGCTGTAAATAGTGCTAATCTCGGCTGATAATAAAAAACGCAGGGTTTCATTTTTGTAAGAAGAGGGCATTTTGTTTAACTGTTCTTCAGCCAGCTCCGGTTTTAAACGCAGCAAACCAGGTTCAGCTGGCTCCAACTGCTCTTGAATTTCCTTAACCCAACCCGGGTGGGTAAAATCGCCGGTACCAACTACGTTAATCCCCTTTAGCTTTCCCCAAGAGTAAATGTGGGGTAGATCCATGTCTTTGCTGGTGGCGCGGGAAAAATGAGAGTGAAGATGGAGGTCAACAATTAGAGTTTTTGGCTGAGCTTGAGCTTTGACTGATTCTGACATTCTGTTAATAGTCATAATGTGTTAAAAATATTATACAGCTTTATAAATTAGCTTATTTTCAACTAAATCTTTATGCCCACCACCTTCATCAACCTGTTTGACATAATTGGACCCATCATGATCGGCCCCTCCAGCTCGC
>CAZSQY010000009.1:12418-17424 GCA_964609285.1 uncultured Pseudomonadales bacterium | reverse complement strand
GCCGGTGCTATGACAGCTGCAGCCGGGGTTTATCTGCTAAACGGCGACTACGCTGCGATTGAGGCAGCCGCCAGTCTGGTCTTGGCTAATATGCTGGGCTTAACCTGTGATCCTGTGATGGGGCGGGTAGAAGTGCCCTGTATTTTGCGCAACGGCACCACCGTTGGTTTAACTTTTACTGCCATTGAAATGGCCTTAGATAATGTGCGCTACTCCATTCCTTTTGATGAGGTGGTTGATGTAATGAAAAAAGTGGGTGAAGATATGCACGCAGCCTATAAAGAAACGAGCCAAGGAGGGTTGGCAAAAACTGAGACTGCCAGATTGCTGTGTAAGAACTGCCCGGGGTGTGGATAAATCAGACTTCAAACTAATCTTTGTTGGCTAAGTGAAAATAAATCAAAAATATAATGCCCATACCAACAGCAATTAAATTAATCACGACATAGGAATCTGACAGTATTTCTTTCATGTTTTTATTTTAGCATTTAAATTGTGACTCATTAACCAAAAAAAAGCAGCGCTTATTACGCCCAAAAATATTTTCCATAGATGAATCTTATTCTGATTAAATCCTTCAATTACCAATGCAGCAAACAGCACTTGAGCTAAATCTCTAGCGACCTCAGCCCAACCAGCTATTTGAGCTTGGTTAAAATTTTTTAGATTAATCTTTTTCCTCAAATTGAAGCAAAAAAGTCTAACAGCACAGCAAGCTCTAAATAAGTTAAGCATATCAATTCAACTTACTGCGCTAAACTGACAGCAAACTGACATTTTTAATTTTGCTGCCAACTACGAAAACTCTCTTTCATTAACAACCTCCAAATACATATCCACTACCCTTTTCCCCCTGAGTTTTTTGTAAGAAAGAGTTATAATATGATTCTGCAACAAGATGGCTAATCTAAACCACACTTCTCTATCTTTTTTATTCAACCGACTCTTTTCTTTTTTTGTAATTTATTTATTAATTATGTGAAAGGATGAGTCTATGCAAATCAAACAGATTCAGGCTCAAGAAATCCTCGACTCGCGCGGTAATCCTACCGTAGAAACAAAAATTACTTTAAACAACGGCATCAGCGCCTCGGCCGCTGTACCTTCCGGTGCTTCAACCGGTACTCACGAAGCCTTAGAGCTGCGTGATTGTGATGAAGATCGCTACTTAGGTAAAGGTGTGCTAAAAGCTGTATCAAATGTGAATGAGATTATTGCCCCAAAGTTAGTTGGGATGAATGTAACAGATCAAAAAGCTCTTGATGAAAAAATGATTGAGCTTGATGGGACTTCGCACAAAACCAGGTTAGGAGCCAACGCGATTCTGAGTGTTTCTATGGCGGCTGCCAAAGCTGCTGCCAAAGCTAAAGATATGCCGCTTTATGCCTACATTGATACTTTGTTTGGCAAAAAGACCGATACTTATACTATTCCTGTTCCCATGATGAACGTTTTAAATGGGGGCAAGCATGCTTTGGGTAGTGCTGATATGCAAGAGTTTATGATTATGCCGGTTGGCGCCCCTAATTTCCAAGAAGCGCTGCGCTGGGGATCTGAAATTTTTCATGTTTTAGGTAAAATTTTGAAGGAACAGGGTCAGCAAACTACAGTCGGCGATGAAGGCGGCTATGCTCCTAAACTTGATTCAAACGAAGCTCCTTTGCAGCTTATTATGCAGGCAATTGAAAAGGCCGGCTACGAACCGGGCAAAGATGTGGCCATTGCCATGGATCCAGCCGCGACTGAGTTTTACGAAGATGGCAAATACAATTTAGCCATTGAAGGTAAAAAGCTCACTTCAGAGGAACTAGTGGAGCGCTATGCGCAGTGGGTAGAAAAGTATCCGATTGTTTCGATTGAAGATGGTCATGCTGAAGATGATTGGGCAGGCTTTAAACTAATGGTAGAAAAATTGGGCAACAAGATTCAAATTGTGGGAGATGACCTATTCGTAACTAATCCCACCAGACTGGAAAAAGGCATTGAGGAACAAGCTGCCAATTCCATCTTAATTAAGCTTAATCAAATCGGGACCGTCACGGAAACAGTTAAAACTGTGCAGATGGCTTATGATGCCGGCATGACAGCTGTCGTCTCGCACCGCTCAGGTGAAACTGAAGATACTTTTATTGCTGATTTTGTGGTGGGGGCAGGCACTGGTCAGATCAAATCCGGATCAGCCAGCCGCAGCGAAAGAATTGCTAAATACAATCAGCTGATGAGAATTGAGCGTGAGCTGGGAGACAAGGCTCAGCTGGCTAAAATGCCTTACGCTAAGTAAATAGATTAAATTTCAACTGCTGGGCGGCAGCTGCCGCCCAGCAGTTATAACTTAGCTAGTATAATCAGAATTAAGCAAACAAAGCTTAATAGCTATTAACTATTTAACTATTATTTTTATGTCACAAACCAATTCCGGAGAAAAAATTTTAGTCATTATAGCTGACGGCTTAGGCCTCAATATGCCCTACAAGGGCAATGCCCATTATTTAGCTAACACCCCAGTTTTTGACAAACTATGGCGAGAAGCGCCAACCGCAGTGCTGCAAGCTTCAGAAGAAGCGGTGGGGCTGCCGGCCGGCCAAATGGGCAACAGCGAAGTGGGTCATATGACGATTGGTTCCGGCCGCATTAATTATCAAGATTTAATGAGGATCAATAAGGCTGTAGAAGAAGAAACCCTGAGCCGGGAAAAAGTTTTGCAGCAGGCGATTGAGCATGCAAAAAAGAATAACAGCAAGCTGCATATTAAAGGTTTATACAGCCCGGGTGGGGTTCATTCTCACCAGGATCACATTGATGCCTTGCTAAAAATGGCAGCTGAGTCCGGACTTCAATCAGATCAAATTTTTGTTCATATTATTACTGATGGCCGCGACACTCCACCTAAAGTAGCCAAACAATATTTACAGGATCTCAAAGACTACCTAGCTGAACTGGGCAAAGGTCAAATCAGCACTTTAATTGGCCGTTATTATGCCATGGACCGCGATCACAATTGGGATCGCACCGATAAGGCCTTTAATCTCATGACTCAAGGTGAAGGTAAACCAGCTACTGACGTTGTAGAAGCGATTGAGCAATCTTATGCTCAAGACGAAAACGATGAATTTGTGGAGCCGGTTAAGTTTGGCGATAAAAAAGAAGGTCTGATTCAAAAAAATGATGCAGTCATTTTTGCCAACTTTAGGTCTGACCGACCCCGCCAACTAGTAGAGCGCTTTTTAGAAAAAGGTCCGAGCAATCTGTTTTACGCTACCATGACGACCTACAATCCTGACTATGAAGTCCATGTGGTTTTCCCAGAAAAAACTTTGGATAACACCATTGGCGAAGTTTTGTCTCGCAACAACATCAGCCAGCTGCGCATTACTGAAACGGTTAAGTTTCCTCATCTAACTTACTTTTTAAACGGTAAAAACGAAGAACCCTTTCCCGCTGAGGATCGGGTCATGATTAAAACCTACTCGGACATTAAAACCGATGATGAAAAGCCGCAAATGCGTACGCCCGAGATAAAAGAAAAAATCATTGAAGACATCGAGGCAGAAAAACATCAAGTTATCTTTACCAATTTTGCTAATGGCGATATGGTTGGTCATTCGGGTAATATCGAAGCCACTATTAAGGGTTATGAAGTAGTTGATCAAGCTTACGGCGAGGTGTTAAAAGCAGCTCAAGCTCACGGTTATCATGTTTTGTTCTTATCTGACCACGGCAATGGTGACGAGTTAATTGATCCCAAATCCGGTGAGATAGTAACAGCTCACAGTCTGAATCCGGTGCCTTTTATCTTAGTTTCAAAAAAATATGATAAGCTAAATCGCTACACTGGCGGCTTATCAGACATAGCTCCCACCATTTTAAAAATCCTAGAAATTGAGCAGCCAAAAGAAATGACCGGACAAAGCTTAATTTAAGCAAGCAGATACAAAAAGGGCTAGGGTGACGGCTAGGGTGAAAAGCGTAAAATTTGAATTGAACCAACGCCCACTTCTGCCTGAATTTTTAGCTCAGGTTGGTTGGAAATAGCTTCGGTTTGATAAACTCCCTCACCTAATAAGCGTTCTCCGTCTATGTTTAGAGAACCAAGTCCAACTTTATAATCAACTCTTAAGTCAACATCTGCGGGTAGACTAACTGTGATCGCACCCATGCCGGTTTGAAGATTGAGCTGCTTCGGCAAAGCCGAACTCCCTAATGTTAACTCCATACTTCCCAAATCATTGTTAAGATTAATAATCTGATGAGAAACATCATTTAATTCAATCACGGCCGAACCAAGCTGTAAATTAAAATTCAAATCTGTCACCATCTCTCGATTACCATAGCTAATTATATAACTAGGTACAATTTCTGATGGATTAAATTCAGGCCAGGAAGCAGTTGTTTCTTTAACATCCATGGTTAATTCCAAGTTTGAATTCTCTATGACTTCTGTAATTTGTGGCTCGCCTAATGCTTCCCAATGCTGCGAATCTAGTTCAAAACCTAAGTCCCTAGAGCTGTCTTGCAGCATAATTTCTCCAATCGATAAATTGAGATTTAAGGTTCTGGTCTCAACACCTTCAAGAGCGCGGCTGCTTAAGCTATAAGAAGTGCTTTGTTTTTGTCTAGTCCGGGTTTGCCAAAACCGAGGTAAGTTTAAATTAAGCTGATTTTCAGCAAGATTTCTTGGTCTAACTCCAAACAGAAGACCCAGCAGCCATATAATCAGCAGTAAAATTAATAAAAATCTCATCAACTTCCAAACCAAATCATTTTTAATTAGAAGTTTAAGACCCAAGAATACCAGCAATAATGGCCAATACTTAATTAACTCGAAGACGCTCAGCCACTCAATATAGCCTAAATTAGCCAGCAACAGATAAGATCCAAGCACAATTAAGAACAATCCACTAAATCCCCAACCGTGGGCTTGAGTCTCTATTTTTGAATCAGATTGAGCTGCTGTTTCTGAATTAACAGTGTTTTGCTGAATTTTGTCAGGCATAAAATTTAATTCT
>CAZSQY010000009.1:0-12318 GCA_964609285.1 uncultured Pseudomonadales bacterium | reverse complement strand
TTTAATTCTTTAATAAGACAGCTAAACCAATGACAATCATGGTCAAAGGCCACACCAAATCAAAATTAATTAAATTTAAGTTTGACAAAAATATTAATAAACCGACGGTTAATAAACCCAAACCAAGCCACTGCTTGCGTTTTTCCATAACCTGCTCGTCCGGCTCATGCTGCAATTTATTAACAGTTTCCCGAGCTTTGGTCTCCATTTCCCGCGCATTAGCCTCTAAAGTCTGCTTAGAAGCCGTTCTCAATTTAAGTTGTGACTTTTTAGGCACAATCAACCATAGAATCAAATAAAGCAATAAGCCTGAACCGCCTGCAAAAAATAAAGCTAGAAATAAAATTCTGATAAGTGATGGGTCTAGATCAAAATATTCTCCCAAACCAGCAGCTACCCCACCGATTATTACATCTTCATCACTGCGATAAAGTCGTTTAGATTTACTCATAATCAACTTTCATTAATGACGCCAATTATTCTAATTAAAAATTCAATTCTTATTTTAGAGTTTTTGCTTTAAAAATCAATACAAATTTAATACTAAATAGCAAAATTTAAGCTTTTTGCCATAATTGTTGCACGTGTTTAAAAGCTTCCATACCAACCAAACCTGACATAGCAACACAAAAAATAATTAACCAATCATCTTGAAGCAGGGGTACAGTTTCAAAGACAGGCTGCAAAAGAGGTAAATAAATGGCCAGCATTTGAACTGCAAGAGCACCTGCAATGCTCAACCAAAGCCAAGTATTAGAAAAAAATTCTTTAAAGTTGGCCGGCTTCTCAGAACGCAGTGCAAAAACCAAAAACAGTTCAAAAACCACAATACTGGTAAAACTCATAGTTCTGGCGTAAGTCAGGTCTCCTGTGTAGTTCCACAAAAACAAAAACAAACTAAAAATTACTATATAACCAATAACTGCTCCCACCAAAGAATAAGTCATGATTCCTTTTAAAATTTCTTTTTGAGGTACATATGGAGGCTTTTCCATGATATTATCTTCGGCTTCATCAACTGTCAAAGCTAGAGCCGGTAGTGAATCTGTTACTAAATTCAACCACAAAATATGAATAGGCAGTAGAGATAGAGGCAGTTTTAATAAAATTGAGGTTAAAATTTGAGCAATTTCATCAAAATTGGCACTGAGCATATAACGCACAAATTTTTTAATGTTAAAGAAAATTCGTCTCCCCTCTTCAATTCCCTTAGCAATACTGGCAAAATTATTGTCTAACAAAATTAAATCCGAAACGCTTTTAGTTAAATCTGTTCCATCCCCAACCGCAATACCCACATCTGCTTTTTTAATAGCCGGAGCATCATTTACCCCGTCCCCGGTCATACCTACCTGGTGGCCAAATGCCTGCAGTGTATCTAAAATTTTAACTTTATGCCGCGGTGAAACCCTGGCGAAAACATTTGATTCTTTGACTACTTTTTTAAAATAAGCTTCATCCATCTTATCTAATTCTTCTCCAGAATAAGCTCCAATTGAATCCAGCCCGATCTGCTCAGCAATAGCCTGAGCAGTATTTTTATGATCACCAGTAATCATAATGACCCGAATGCCGGCTTTATGGCAAGCATTGAGAGCAGGCTTAACTTCTTTTCTCGGAGGATCATACATGCCTATCAAGCCTAAAAACTGGTACTGATTAAAACCATTTAAGCCGCTCTGCTCAGGAAGGTCTTGTTCAGCTATAGCTAAAACTCGTAAACTTTTTTTTGTTAAATAATTATTGATGCGATTGATAGCCTGCTTTTGTTGTTTATCAAGCTCACACATGGCAATAATTGCTTCCGGCGCTCCTTTGACTACAGCTTTTTTATTATTTTTTGCTTGCTTGTCCGAATCTGTCTCAGCAGAAGCATGATTGTTTTGTACTGCCACAGCCATATACTTATTAGCAGAATCGAACGGGATTTCCTCCTCTCTCGAATACGACTTTTTTATTTTCTTAGAATCTAAACCCAATTTATGAGCCATAACTATCAAAGCTCTCTCGGTTGGATCTCCCATTTCCAAATTAGCGTCAGAGCTTAAGACTGCCTGTTGAGCTAGATGCCGCAAAGCCGCATTAAACGATAATTTTTGTTTTGATTTTGTTTGTGATGCATTTTGCTGATGCTCGTCAACTACTGAATTTGAATTTAAACCAAGTTCCTCTGTAGAAGCTTGATCAAACTTAACTTCACCCTCAAGATCGAAACCTGATCCGGAAATTTTTAACATTCCCCATTCAGGTAAATACACCTGACTGACCGTCATTTGATTGTGAGTAATCGTACCTGTTTTGTCTGTACAAATTACATCTATCCCACCTAAAGATTCAGCTGTAGCCAGTCTGCGTACCAGCACATTGTTTTTTGCCATACGTTTAATACCCAAAGCCAGAGCAATAGTAACCACAATTGGTAATCCCTCTGGAATGGCTGAAACTGCCAAAGAAATCGCCATAATAAACATTTGGGCAGCATCTCTGTTCATAAAGATACCCAAGGCTAAACCGGGCACTGACACCGCCAAAGAAATTATTGCTAAAGTTTTACTTACCTGATTCAAAGCTTTTTGCAAAGGGGTTTCTTCCGACTCCGTTTGACTAATTTCTTGAGCAATCTGACCAATTTGGGTCTTCATACCGGTTCTAATAACCAACGCCTTGGCTTTACCATGGGTTACCAAGCAGCCGGAAAAAACCATGTTAGTCCGGTCAGCTAAACCGGTCTTGGCTGCAATCGGTTTGGTCTGTTTAAAGCTTGATTCTGATTCTCCAGTTAGAATCGACTCATCCACCTTAAACGAATCTGCCTTAATTAAACGCGCATCAGCAGTGATTTTATCGCCTTCCCGCAGTAAAAGAATATCTCCCGGCACAATTTGGACAGCATCTACTTCCAACTCTTCACCATCACGCAAAACTACAGCCTTAAGTCGTTCCATTTCTGCTAATTCTTGCAAAGATTTTTCTGCCTTAAATTCTTGAATAAAACCCAGCAAACTATTTAAAAACACCACTGCTAAGATAGCCAAACCATCAAGCTCTTCCCCCATTAAAAAAGATAAAAAAGCAGCGATTAATAATATCAGGACCAACAAACTGTTTAATTGATCCCAGAATAAATGGACAATACTAATGCTAGGAGATTTTTCTAATTGATTAGTCCCAAATTGAGCAAGTCTTGATGCAGCTTGATCCTGGGATAAACCAGTCGGATTAGAGGCTAAAAGAGAATAAAGTTTTTTTAAATCCTTAGAATAGGGTTTGATATGTAAATTTTTAATTGTGTGAGTTAAAACAGAAGTTGAAGAAGAATTAGCAGCAGAATTTTTTTCTGAGCTCTGGTGGGACTCTGAATTAGTTCGGTCTTTAGCTGAAAAAAACAGTTTGTCTGCTTGGGGCATGCTTACTCATTATAAAACTAAGATCTACTTAAGTTCCAGCCGGATTAAATTAATGATTGCAGCTCAATTTTATGCAGCTTACTTTTTGTCTCTACGTTCTTGTTCTGCTTTTTCCACTTGTTCAGCAATACCGACTTTAACCGGTTCTTCCTCAGAGGCCTGAGTATATAAACCGCTTTTTTGGGCTGCCTCTAGAGCATTGTCGTCAACTGCCGGATCAGGCATGTGACCTGCAATCGACTTTTCATCTGTAATTTGGGGCGGCTGCTCCTGTTCATGATCTGCTTTTTCTTGATCCTTTTTCCAAACCAGTTTTTCTTCTTTTTTAACTTCGATTTTTTGATCTAAAGAATGTTTTTTTGATGATTGTTTTGCATTCATAAAATTCCAATTAATGATTGATAATTTAGTTAATCATTGATCTTAATTTAACTAATTCTTATTAAGCTTATTAATTTAATTCTAACAATCATGATTAAGAACTCAGTATAATTAAGTAAGAGCTTTGTAAATTGCACCACATGCGTTTTGTAATCAGAGGTGATAAAATAAGATTATGTCTGAAAATAGAAAAATACTTATTGTAGAGGACAATTTAGACTTGAGTCATTATCTTGAAACTTTTTTGAAGAATCAAGGTTTTTTGACTGATGTATTAACTAGGGGAGCTAAAACTTTAAACTATTTAGAAAACAATGAGCCCGATTTAGTTCTACTGGATTTAAAACTGCCTGATGTAAAAGGTGAAAGCTTGTGCCGTCAAATTAATGAGATGTACAGCCATATTCCAGTCATTATTTTAACTGCTAAAGACAATACACAAAATATTGTGGAGGGTTTTAGTCTTGGTGCAGAAGATTACATTACTAAACCTTTTGATAATGAAGAGCTACTGGCACGAATTAAAGCCCGTTTGAAAAATAATAAAACCGGAACTCTAAAACTCTCTGATTTAAAACTCAACACTCAAACTAAAGAAGTTAGCCGACAAAATAAGTTAATCGATCTAACCAAAACTGAATTCAACTTATTAAAATATTTACTGACCAATAAAAATCAAGTTTTAAGTCGTGACATGATTCTCAATCATGTTTGGGGTTATCAGGACGAAACAAACACTAGGGTAGTTGACGTTTATATTGGTTATTTACGTAAAAAAATAGATAAAGAATTTGATCCCAAACTTATCCACTCCGTAAGAGGTTTTGGTTATATTCTAACTGACAAAAGACACTAATTACCTGAGTTTAGCTCAATTAAAGTCAAAGCCTTATCTCCTAATTCGGGCAGACGAAAAGGTTTGTGTAAATGATCATCTGCATGTGCTTTTTGAGCAGTAATATTTAAATCATCTTTGGCCGAGATTAAAATAATAGGAAAAGACTCAATACTTAAGTTATTTTTAATAGCAAAACTGAGCTCATCACCCTGAATAGGCTGAACCCATACATCTAATATAGCCAAATTTAAGTTCATATCTGGAATTTCTTGTAAAAGATTTTCTGTGGTGTGTCGCGGCTCAACCTCAAAATCTAATCCGATCAAATAAGTTTCAATCGCTTTGAGTAAAATTAAATTGTCTTCAACAAGTAAAACTTTTTTCATAAAAAGTTCATTTTATTGAGGGCTAATTGGTAAATTTACAAAAAAAGTACTGCCGCTGCCCAGCTCAGTCACAAACCAAATTTTACCGTGATAATAATTTATGATTTGCTTGCTTAAAAATAAGCCCATGCCTAAACCGTCATCACTTTGAGCCTGAGCCGTGGGGGTGCGGTAAAAAGGTTCAAAAACATGTTCAGCTTCTTCTTCGTCCATGCCTTGACCAAAATCTTTGACTCTAATTTGAACATGATTGTCAAACTTTTCTAAATAAACTTCAATCTTTTCCTGAGTAGACGAATACTTAACCGCATTAGTAATTAAATTGGACATGACTTGAAAAAGACGTTCTTTATCAATTTTTTTCCGCACATTAGAAGAACCGATGATTTTAATATGATGAGTATCAATCGTTTTTTGCATCTGTTCCACAGCCTCAGCCACTTGCTGGTCAATATCAACCATTTCATCATGAAAAACCATCTTGCCTGATCCCAGTTTAACTGCATCCAGCATTCCCTGAATTAAGTTAACTAGCAAATTAATTTTATCATTAACTACTGTCAAATATTTATCAAAATTATCAGCTTGATTGTTTTCAAATGCCTGCTGCATGAGATGTAAATAGCTCACAATAACTGTGAGCGGTGTCTTAAGTTCATGACCCAAGGCAGCCACAAACTTACTTTGATAGGTCTCTGACAATAATTCGCGGCGCACTCTTACTAAATATCCTTCCAAGCTATTACCCGTTAGCAGTGGATAGATAGAATATTCAACATTAATTTTTTTACCGTCAGTTAATTCAAAAATGTCCGACTGATTGGGGCAGCAAGCAACCGAGTTAAGAGCCTTTCTTAAAGGACAATCTGACTGGTGTCGGTGGCTGTGAACCAAAGTATGCAATTGCTTCTCTAAAAAATATTCAGCAGGAAAACCTAAAATACGCTCCAGTCTTTGATTAGCAAAAATTATTTTTCCCTTGGGATCAGTGACTATAATCCCACGAGGGAAATGGTCTAAAATCAGTTCATATGTCTCAAGTGATAAGTTCATATCCTATATTATTATAAACCTTTAACTGGCTTATAAAAACTAAAAATTGCAGCAATCAATCCATAGGCTGGTAACAAAACCACCAATCATAGCAATTTTTGTTTTTAGTTCGTTTATCCGCTTCCTTGCGATTGGTGGGAGGAGGCAAAATGCCCTGGGCTTCAATCAATTCGTTTTGGGGCCAGTTAGCCGGAGCCGCCATACTTTTATCATCAGAAATTTGTAAAGCCTTAACTGTCCGTAAAATCTCACTCATGTTACGGCCAATCTCTTGTGGATAATAAAAAATGGTCCGAATAATTCCGGTAGCATCAATTACAAACACGGCGCGAACAGTATTAGTGCCCAAATTTGGATGAACCATGCCTAATTTTTGTGCCACTTGTCCCATATCGTCAGCAATTATGGGAAAAGTAATTTTTTGATCTAAATTGTCCTCAATCCACTGCACCCATTTAATGTGAGAATAGACTTGATCGATTGACAGACCAATTAACTCAGTATTAAATTTTTTAAACTCCTTGGCGTGCTGAGCAAAACTGTAAAACTCAGTGGTACAAACCGGAGTAAAATCAGCCGGATGACTAAATAACACCAACCATTTACCTTTATAATCATCTGGCAGAGTCATCTTACCCTGAGTAGTTTGAACTTCCAGTTTTGGAAGTTTTTCTCCTAAAAGCGGCAGACCGCGTGGTTGAGACTCTGTAAATTGTTTGTCTTGATTATTTTGAGACATGACCACCTTTCTGCAATAATTATCATTTTGTTTTTGGCACCAATTACAAACTATAGATAAGTAATGTCAATAATCTGTAAGAAATTTTACAAAAGAGTGTGATAGTTTTTTTTATAGGGAGAGATATTGAGCTTGCAAGGGTAATTACAAGACAAAGGGGTTGACCTCAGATATAGTCTCTTGATTAGTTGCAATCATGGCCAATCTTTCAACACCCAAACCAACTCCGGCATAAGATTGGCCGCTTTGCTGCAATTTGTTTAAAGCTTGAATAAAATCTTGATCAATCGGCGCAGCGGGTAAATTTTGCTGGCGGCGATATTGCTGTTCTTGTTTAAAATGCTGCTGAATAATTTGAGGATTGGTTTGTTCACTATTGCCGTTGGCTAACTCAAGACCGTTTAAGTAAAACTCAAAGCGTTTGGCTAGATGTGGAAGATCAGATTTAGACTGACACAAAGGGGAAATTTGAGCAGGAAAATCAACTAAGAAAAATGGTTCCTTGCCTAAATCGGGCTCGATTTGATTCATAAAAATTTGATTAAACAGCTGCTCCCAGGTGGCGTTGCTTGTTTCGTAGTTAAAACTTTTTGCTAAATCTTTTATGGCTGCTAACGGCTGCAACTGCTTTAAATTAAGACCGGTTTTTTCTGCAAATAACTGATCCAAAGAATAAACCGGCCAGTCTTGGTTGAGCTTAAGCTGCTCTGCTTGTGCTGTTAACTGCAGGTCTTCAAATAAAGTTGTAATTAAAGACTGAATATCCAGCATGATATCTAGATAATCTGCTTTTGTACGATACCACTCCAGCATTAAAAACTCAGGATTGTGCTCTGTGTCAGCCGGCTCTTGGTTGCGAAAAGAATGGCCAAGGGCAAAGACTTTTTCTAAACCTTGAGCCAGCATCTTTTTTAAGGCTGCTTCCGGGGAAGTGGAAAGATATAAGGGTTTGGAACCGGCCAAGGTTTGCCAATTGGTTTGAAAAGCATAAAGGTTGGGTTCTAGCGGCAGGCCGTGGTTTAAAACCGGGGTTTGAATTTCAACAAAATCCTGATCCCAAAAAAATTGGCGAATAGATTTTATTAGTCTTGGTTTAACTAAAAATGGGTGGTCTTGTTTCATTTTTCTGATTGAAGTTGATTGTATACCTGAGCTAAACCACACACAAAACCTGGTTCACTGCAGCCTTGGCAATATTTTTGACTAAAAGCGGGCGGAATTTGAACTCTGGTTTTAAAGTTTTTAATCAGCTGGGTAACGGATGTGGCGATATCACCCAATGGTGTAACTCCTTCACAGCAAGCATAAACCCTACCATTGCTCATTACCGAAATTTGAAAACAGCCAAGCTGGGGCGGTGGAAAAACTTTTTTAGTTTTTGCCAGGTGCAGGATTTGCTCTGGAGTTAAAAAACCAAAATCTTGAGTATCTCCAATTCGATTAGAGACCGGGTGCAGATCTAAATAAGAATGAGGTTTGCGCGGGTGATAGGTAATGGTTGGCAAATTGCTAAGCTGGTTGTTTAGATAATCTTCGAACTGATCCAAACTGCTATAGTTTTTTTGAGAAACTATGGTAAAAACTTCAGTGTGAAAACCTAATTTTTGAGCTTTTTTTAAAAAAAATAATGATTTTGTAAAATTACTAGGCCCGCGATTAGCATCGTGATCAGCCGGCAGACCGTCTAAAGAAACGATTAAGTTAATTTGATTGGGCTGCTCAAGTTGATCTAGGCTATCAAGCGTCCCGTTAGTAACAATTTCAATAATCAAACCCTGAGCCGTGAGCTGGTTAACCAAGTTTGGAAACCAATCCAGCAAAAACACTTCGCCGCCGCAAAAAGTAATGGTTTCCAGGGTTTGCTCTTGGCGGTAGTGCTGCACAAAATCTAAAATTTGCTTTGGAGTTAACTGATCTTTTGTTTTACGCGTGTAGCAAATCTTGCAGTTTAAATTACAGCGCTCTAAAGGCGAAATATAAAGATGAGATAGAGCTGAATTGACTGATGACATAATTTGGGCGATACAGGGGGATTATACTCGATGAAACAAAACTAAGCCAACTTAGGTTGCTGAGCTATAATTTGCTTTAGCTCATCAACTTCCAATCTGTCCGCTTGCACCAGTTCTTTTTGCCAAGTTCTCCAGTCTTGATACAAGTCTTTATATAATTGCAGCCGCTGCTCGCTTAAATCGTGCGGCACCAACTCTCCTTCTGCAGGTAAAAAATGTTGAGCTAAATTTGATTGACTGAAACCGGCGGCAGCCATAGGACCCAACATATCTTCATCAATCAAGTCAAACTCAAATGCTAGCTGTAATTGAATAGCCAAAGGGGTATCATAATCGCCCTGATATTTAATTAACTCTACTTCTCGCGGCAAATTTAAATTTAATGCCATTGAAAACAGTTTTTGACGAATGGTTGGGCCTTTATCCACTAAGCCATTGGTAACAGCAATCCGATTTAGATTAGGAAAACGCTCCATAATAACTTCAGTTTTTTGTCTAACTCCATAGACCGTACCCAACAAAATTGCTCGAGCCACCCGATTCTTATCAGCTTGATTAGGAAAGAAACGATTAATTTTATCAATGTACACGCGGTCATCAATTCCATCTTTACCTTTTAAATCTAAAGTCTGCCATTGATCTTTATATTTAAACAACAACAGCCCGTTGCCTCCATTAGACGACGGATAATAAAAAACATCTTGCGGCAAAGTATCAGAAGAACCATCGAGCAAGCTCTCAATATGCTGGTCAATGGCATCATAGTGCTGGCATGTTTGAAGCAGCTGCTTGTCTTGATCAAGCACAGGCAGCAACACCTCAATACAAGTCCCAATTCCCTGCATCATATAAGGCGTGTGCTCAATCTGACCTGTCAAGGTATTAATACTTGCGCCGTTAATAACCGCAAACTTGCCATAAGTATCAGTCATAATCAATAAAATCTCACCCGGTTCGTCTAAATGGGCCAACTCAGAAACTTGAATTAAGGCAGTAAAGTCGTTAACACTTAAAGCATCATAGCTTGATAAATTTTCTTGCCTATTAAGCACAAAAGGATCAGGCACTTCAGGCTCAAAGCGATCTAAACCCATAAGATGTGAGCGGCCGCTTGATTCTTCTAATTGTAGGACATCAGCTAACGGCGAGCTGCCAACCATGGTGTAAAAAATTTCTTGAATTTGCTGTGGTTTGTTTGAACCCAAACTGCGCTTGTTTTGATCAGTAAAACCCAGCGGAGTTTGTTTTAACTCTCTGAGCAATAAACCCTGCAAATCTCCAAATCTTAAATTGTCATAAACTGCTGCAGACAAAATTTTATCTTTTTCTTGCTGTGAAAAGTCTTGAGACGAAAACTCGATGGCTTTGGCTGCTATTTTTTTAACCAGCTGTGGATCAGAATGCAAAGCCAACAATTGCCGAATTAAATAATAATCTTTAATTTGTAATTTTTGAATAACCTGCGCCGGATCCTCAATCCCCTG
Source organism: uncultured Pseudomonadales bacterium (assembly GCA_964609285.1). GTDB lineage: Bacteria > Patescibacteriota > Microgenomatia > UBA1400 > PJMF01 > CAZSQY01. Next base: position 2,018 of record CAZSQY010000009.1, on the reverse strand, counting down.
AGAACTTAACAAGCTGGCTAATTTATCCTGTTCTGCTTCAGAAAAGGGGGCATTAAGACTGGGTTTATTGCCTAAAATAATTGGCAGCTGTAGATCGCTACCGGGCACCTGCAATTCAATCGCCAAAATATTGTTGGCTCCACTCATAGCTATGTAGCCGGCTTGCTCTTGAATTGGTAGGATTTGAGTAATTTCAGCTATTAGCTGCTGAGGATTAATAATAATAAAAGCATAATCTCCCTGCTGAGTTTTAAGCTCTAATAACTGTCGGTGCTTAATACAATCTAGGCCCAGTTCTTTAGATGGTTGATGAGGCTGAATAAACTCAATTTTAAGGGAACTGGAGCCACAATCTACAGCAAGAATATATTTTTGCTCGCGATCAGCAACAGTTTGAAGGATTTGGATTAAACTAGGAAAATTATTAAATTCAGATTGTAGGCTGGAATTTGAAAGTTGCTGCGGACGTTCAGTGCTCACCATTGATAAATTTATTGCTCTAAATTTAACTGATATAACCAGTTAAGTAATAATTACATACTGGGCAGCAAGCCAAATAAAAATCCCTATTAAAAGGGATATAACGTGCAATAAACAGCCTGAGTGCATAAAAAGACAGTATTTGAACAGATTTAAGCCAATAAAAATTATAACCAACAAAAGCAAAGGCGGCAAGGATAAACATCTTGCAATTTTAGCGAAAAATTACGGTTAAAAATGCAGGCAGCCGCGCGGAGCGCGGCTGCCTTTAAATCTTAATTGATTTTTTTTATTTTTTACTTTTTTACCGCAGCGACTACTTACACCTCAACTTCCTCAATAAAACCATAGCCGATCATTCTCATAAGTATCATAATTCCGATTGCAGCCAGCCAGTACCAGCTGTTTAACAACATGGTTAAACTACCCTCAGCAAAATATTCAGGATTGCGCAGCAGATAATATAAAGCTGTTAACAGTAAAGTAACACCTAAACTGATTGCAAACTTAAGCATTGATTGCTGGCGGCGCTGAATTGCCTCAAAGATGAGTAAGGCCAGGGCTTGCAAACCCAACATAATCCAAGGCAGCTTGCTTTTAAAGAAGCCGGCGCTGGTGGTTGCACCTAAAACTTCACCTGTTTCTTCGTCTGATTCAGAAGCTGCTTGCGCCAACTCTTCCTCAGTGGCCTCAGTCTCATCACCCAACACTTCTCCAGCTTCCTGGAAACCTGCGGCCGGACCTCCTACTCCTTCGCCCAAGCCTACAGCACCTAAAATGGTGCCGGAACTGACTTCATTAGAGTTAGGACTTTGATTGTCTGCTTCGTCCACCGCCCGCACTACAAAGTAGTAGCTGCCGGCAGTTAAGCCTTGAACTGTGTAGTTGGTGATATTGCCGACACGAGCGGCATAAATGTGATTACCAGCCTCTAAGCCGTAGAGAATGATGTAGTCATCTGCATCATCCACCTCTGTCCAGGATAGGTCAACTTCACCGTCGCGGGTGTCTCCTAAAGTGAGAGTGGGTGCAGCCGGAGCAGTTCTGTCGACTACTAAATCTGTGCTGTCTGATTTATTATGGCCGGAATTATCATAGGCTCTAACTGTAATTTTGTAAGTGCCTTCCAGCAAATCGCTGATAGTGGTTTCGGTAACATCACCATTGACCTCTTTGGAGTGTTTGTCATCGCCATCGCGCAGCTCCCAGGTAATGCTGTACTTGTCGATCCCGATGTTGTCGTCGGCTTTGTCCCAGCTCACGGTAGCGGTGGAACCGCTGGTGGGGTTGGGGCTGGCTGAGACGTTGAGGGGACCGTCGGTGAGGTCAGTGGCGTCCCAACGCACTGTGTAAACTCCGGTGTCAGAAGTTTCATCAATTTCTGATTGGTTTTCTGCTTTATCTATTGCTCGATAGTAAAGACGGTTAGTACCTTCAGAAAGTGCATCCACACTAATCTGTGCACCTGTGTGGTCTTCCCAGCCGGACTCACTGTCGCTATTCCATTGATATTGAATCACATCAACTTCAAAGTTATC